>CAZGLU010000046.1:0-11815 GCA_964526095.1 uncultured Anaerolineaceae bacterium
TCCGCCGAGGAGCCGCTCGCGCTGGTGATCGACGAGCACGGCGGGATCCAGGGCGTCGTCACGGAACACGACATGCTCGAGGCCATCGTGGGTGCGCTGCCCTCCGCACAGGACGACGGCGAGCCGCAGATCGTGGAGCGCGAGGACGGTTCGTGGTTGGTGGACGGGCTGCTGCACCTTGGGGCGCTGAAGGAACTGCTCGGCGTGCGGCACCTCCCGGACGAGAGCCGGGGCGGCTACCAGACGTTGGGCGGCCTGGTGATGGACCGCCTCGACACGATCCCGCAGGTCGGGCAGGGCTTCACCTGGGGCGCGTACACGTTCGAGGTGGTGGACATGGACGGGCTGCGCGTGGACAAGGTGCTGATCACGCGGCGCCCGGTGGAGGAAGCGGCGCCGTCCGAACCGCCGCCGGAGGGCTGAAAGCACATGGGCGACCCCCGTTTAAAGGTCGCCCATCTTCGTGTTGCCGGTGCGCTCCGCGGGGTGGGGAAAAGCGCTCCGACGCAGAGGAGACAACGGCTGTGTGTTGTCCAAGCATAGTATACCGAACATATGTTCGATGTGTCAAGTTTTTTTCAGGCGAATTTTCCCCTTCCGTCACGCCACCAATCCGGCCCGCAGTGAGACCTCACCCCGGCCCCTTCAGCAGGCGCCGGTTCCCAACCTGCCCGGTCCTTCCACAAACCCGCCCCTACGGGATCATTATCGGGCGGGGTTGGCGCGGGGACGGAGCGCCTGCCCTGGCCTGCTGCGCGGGCAAGTAGTAGAGCACGAACTGCTTGTAGTGCGGGATGTCGGGGTTGTCGGTCAGCCCGACGGACTGCGGCCCCAACGTGGCGAACAACCGATCGATCAGCAGCAGCTCGTCCCGCCCGACGAAGATCGCCACGTCGTGATCGCGCGGGAGGCCCAGCAGCCAGCCGGGCGTGACGGCCTCGGGCGGCACGATGGTCACCGTCAGGCCATCGGCCAGGAAGTCCGCGAAGTGCTGCGCGTCCTGGGGCGGCATCAGGCGCTCCCCGACGAGGAAGACCGCCGTACCCGGCGGGAACGACGCCGCACGCAGCAGGGCATCCTCGGTGTCGCGCTCCAGGTACTCACGCGCCTCGACGTTGAACGTGTCGAGGAACGGGCCGAAGTAGAACACGGCCTGCCAGGCCGCGATCAGCACGGCCCCGGCGAGCAGCACGGCATCCCGGGCGCGGCGGGACCAACGCGGCGGCCACAGCAGCGGGAGCGTCAGGCGCAGCCCGACCGCGATCAGGAGCGCCAGCGCGGGGAAAACCACGTTGTAGCGGGCCGCCACCGCGCTCTCGACCAGCAGCGCGTTGCCCGCCGACGTCGCCAGGACCCACAGCAGCGGCAGGACCGCCGGGCGGCGCCAACTCCACAGCGCGGCGCCCGCCCCAAGCAGCAGCAGCGGCACGAACCATTCGAGGACGAACGGGTGCTTGCCGCCGTAGTACAGGAAGTAGTAGACGGTCGTGTTCTCCGGCGCGTTGACGTACAGCATCAGCGAGTGGCGGAAGTGGACCAGCCGCGTGCGCAGCGTGTCCGGCTCGCGGCCGCGCTCCCAATAATCGTCGCCCAGGCGCGTCTTCTCCAGGCGGCTCGTGAACGTAAAGTCCAGCCCGGACAGCGTGTAATAGACGGGCATGGCGACCAGCGCGAAGGCCAGCGCCGCGATCAGCAGTCCACGCAGCGCGGGCCGGGGCTGCCAGACGATCCAGCCGCCCGCCAGCCAGCCGAGCGCCAGCAGGGGAAACAGCAGCCGCCCGGCCTCGTAGAAGTACTGTGTCAGGCCGAGCAGCACGCCGCCCGCCGCCCAGTCCGCGCGGCGACCACCCCGCAGCCCGCGCGCCAGGAACGCCAGCGCAAACGTGCCGAACAGCGGGTCCGCGACGATGTTCATGCCAAGGCGCGTGAAGTGCAGGTGCGGCGGGAAGGTGGTGACGATCAGGGCGGCGAGGACCGCCGTGCGGCGGTCGAACAGCGCGCGCGCGAGCAGGTACAGCGCGGGCACCATCAGCGCGCCGAAGACCGCGCTCACCGCGCGCAGCCCGAACAGGTTCCGCCCGAACAACTCAACCGCGCCCGCCTGCCAGTACGAGTAGAGGTACGGCGACGAGGCGGCGGTCGGCATCGGCGTGAGCAGCTTGACGTCCGGCGCGGGGCGGTCCCAGAAGACGCGGACGCTGACGGTGAAATGGTTCTCGTCCACCAGGACGCGCACCGCGTCGCCCAGCTCCCACAGGCGCAGGCCGAGCGCGGCCAGGCTGAGCGCCCCGACCAGCGCGACCTCGCGCCACGGCACGGCATCCAGGCGGGGCGGCGCGGCTCCGCCGAGGCCCCAGGCCACCAGCACGCACCCGGCGACGAGCAGGGCGAACTGCGCGTGATGGGACAGGCCCGCGAGCCACGACACCCCGGCCAGCGCGCCGTTCGCCTCCGCCAGCGCCAGCAGCGCCAGCGCCCCGGCCAGGGTCGCCAGCCCGCCGCGCAGCCCGGCACGCGTCCAGTGGGGGACCGCCACGCGCGGGAGCGGGATCGCCCGGCGCGAGACGCGCAGCGCCAGCCCCAACGCGATCACGCCGCCGAGCAGCAGCCAGGGGGCGGCGGGCCGGTAGTGTACCTCCGGGCCGTTGGTGGGGCGGTAGTGGATCAGGCTTTCGGGCATGGGGCGGAAGGCGTAGGCGCTGAGGGCCATCAGCACGCACGCCGCCAGCGCCAGGGCCGCGCCGATCCGATCCCGGTGCGCCGCCGCCCACCCCCCGGCCCGCGCCAGGACGGCACGCGCCGGGGCCGTCGTCAGTTGGTCGGGATGTGGCAGATCGGTCACGGCGACGCCCCCCAACACAGCCCTCGACCACCGTGAAGCATTCCCATTCCAAACATAGCTCTTTTTTGGCTCTGACGGTAGCGACACCGATAATTGGTGAGGAACTGCGTGTTCAAGGCGAGCGCGGGCACACCACCCGCCCTTGATCTTACACGTCCGCGCCACGCCCGAATGGGGCCTGGCTGAGTGCAGGAGGCGACGCAGCAGGTGGAATCGCTTGCGACACTCCCCATTCACCTGCGCACGCACGCACGCAAGATCGCGCTGTCGGTCATCAGCCTGGTGCTGTTCGTGCTGGCGCTGCAGATCATGAAGGCGGGCGCAGGCCCATTAGAGCCAGTGATCCAAGGGCATTTACAGGTGCACAGTCTGTGGGACGGCCTCGGCTTCGGGTGGATCGCGGCGGCGCTGATCCTCAGCGGCTCGCCGGTCGCGGCCATCGCCGTGACGCTGCATGGCGGGCACGCGCTCACCACCTACGCCACATTCGGGATGATCAACGGCTCGCGCATCGGCGCGGCGTTCATGGTGCTGCTCGTCGGCACGATCTACTCGCTGCGCGGCAAGCGGAGCCGGGACGGCATCGGCGTGGGGCTGCTGTCGCTGCTGGTGGCGCAGTCGGTCCACTTCCCCGCGCTCCTGATCGGCTCGGTGCTGCTGCGCCTGGGCCTGTTCGAGAACATGCGCGTGGACTCGGTGCAGGGCGTGACCTCGTTCCTGGACCACCTCTCCGCGCCGTTGATCGACGCGCTGACGCGGCTGCTGCCGGACGTGGCGCTGTTCCCGTTGGGCGTGGCCGCCATGCTGTTCTGCTTCCGGCTGATGGACCGCGCGCTGCCCGAGGTCTCGCTGGAGGACGGCCGCTTCAGCGACCCGGATCACTGGACCAAAAACCCGTGGCTCATGTTCGGGCTGGGGCTGGGCGTCACCTTCCTGACGCTCTCGGTGTCGGTGTCGCTGGGGCTGCTCGTCCCGCTGGCGGCCAAAAAGATCGTGGACCGCGAGCAGCTCGTCCCTTACATCATGGGCGCGGGCATCTCGACCTTTGCCGACACCTTCGCCGCCGCGCTGGTCATGCAAGACCCCCGCACGATCGCGCTCGTCGCGGTGGCGATCCTGACCATCACCGTGATCTCGCTGGTCTACATCGTCGCCGCCTTCCGTCCCTACGAGCGCGCGCTGCTGCGCGTCACCGACCTGCTGATGGCGGACCGCTGGGCGCTGCGCATCTACCTGGCCGCGTTCATCCTGATCCCGTTCGCGCTGGCCCTCACCTGAGGCACGGTAGGTCAGGCGCCGGGCAGCCGTCGTGGACCGCCCGCCGCATGGTGCTACGATCACCCGTATGTGTCAGAGCAAACGAGCGCGCAACGCATGAGCGTACCATCCCCTTACTACCCCGTCCCTCACCGGCGCAGGCGCCGCTTCCCGGCGATCCTGGCAAGCTGCGCCGCCGTGCTGCTGGCGATCTGCTGCGCCGGTACGCTGGGGGCCGCGTACCTGGTGCTGGCCGAGGAACCCGACCCGCCCGTAGCGGAGGCGTACACGCCGCAGCCCGCCGACGCGCAGGCCTTCGAGGAGACGATCCGGCAGGCCGAACAGCAGGCACGCGAGACGGACCAATTCAGCGTGGCCTTCACGGAGCAGCAGATCTCGTCGTGGCTGGCGTACGACGGGCGGGAATACGCCCTCCAGCATGGCTACAGCTTCCCGTTCGAGGATATCCAGGTCGGCGTGGACGATGGCTACCTGTCGTTCTACAGCACGCTGACCACGGGCGGGCTGAACGTGCCCCTGATGATCGCCATCGAGCCGTACGTCGACGCCGCCGGGCACCTGGCCTTCACCGTGGACGAGGCGCAGCTTGGCGGGCTGCCCGTGCCGCCGTTCATCCTGAATAACCTGGTGGCGCAGGCCGAGCGGCTGCTGACGGAACCCGTCCGCCAGATGCGCAGCGACTACGCCATCGACCCCAACACGCTGTCGGCGGATGACGGCGTCTTCCGCATGAGCGGGGCGCTGCACTGACGCCAAGCCGGGCGCCCCCGGCTCGCTCTCCAATTTCCCGATGTCACGGTACAATAGGCCACCAGGCGGGAAGCTCGGATGGCCGAAATAAAAGCTGGGAGAGCGCGCGCATGTTTGAAGGCTGCGGAGGGTGCTGCCTCGCCCTCATTGTGATCCCACTGCTCTGCTGCGGGCTGGCAGCCGGGGCGGTGGCGTACACCACGATCAACGCCCCTGACCCGCCCGTACGCGAGAACTTCCGACCAAGCCAGGCGGAGGCGCAGGCCCTCGACGCGGAGGTTCAACGCGCGGCGAACATGGCCGTCACGCAAGGCTGGTTCTGGACCGCTTTCACCGAGGAACAGTTCTCGTCGTGGCTGGCGCTGCGCGGGCAAGACTTCGCAGAGAGCCGCGACCGCAGCTTCCCCTTCGAGGAGGTCCAGGTCGGGCTGGACGACGGGCTGATGACCTTCTTCGCAAAGTTCAGCCGCAGCGGCGTGAAGATCCCGCTGCAAGTCACGATCAGGCCACGGGTGGACGCCAACGGCAAGCTGGCGCTGGACATCGACGAGGCGAACGTCGGCGGGATCGGCCTGCCCGGCGCGCTGCTGGGCACGATCACCGGCCAACTCGAGGACGCGCTGAACCGGCCCTTTGAGAACCTGAGCGGCAATTACTTCCTGAACGCGGCCACGCTCTCGGTTGACAACGGGCGCTTCGAGGTCCAGGGCCAGGTCGCGCGGTAAGCGGCATCCAGACGCCCCGCCGGGTGCAGGGGCGGCGCAGCGTGGAAAGGCAGGCACGGATGGCAATACTGGTTACCGGCGGAGCGGGCTTCATCGGCAGCCACCTGGCGGACGCCCTCCTCCAACGCGGCGAGGCCGTCGTCGCGCTCGACAACTTCAACGACTATTACGACCCGGCGCTCAAGCGGGCCAACGCCGCCCGGCTGGCCCGGCATGAACGCTTCACGCTCGTGGAGGCGGACATCCGCGACCGCGCCGCCGTGGACGCGCTGTTTGAGGCGCACGACATCCGGCGGGTGGCCCACCTCGCCGCGATGGCGGGCGTGCGGGAGAGCGTCAAACAGCCGCACCTGTACATGGAGGTGAACCTCAACGGCACGCTGAACCTGCTCGACGCGGCCCAGCGCCACGCGACGGACATCTTCGTGCTGGCCTCGACCTCGTCGGTGTACGGCGCGACGGAACACCTACCGTTCGTGGAGACGGACGCCGCCGACCGCCCCCTGGCCGCCTACCCCGCCAGCAAGCGCGCGGCGGAGCTGCTCGGCCACGCCTACCACCACCTGCACGGGATGAACATCACCGTGCTGCGCTTCTTCAACGTCTACGGCCCGGCGGGCCGCCCGGACATGATGCCGCTGCGCGTGATGAACGCCGTGCTGGACGGGACGGAGATCCCGATCTTCAACGGCGGCGAGATCTACCGCGACTGGACCTACATCGATGACACCGTCGCCGGGGTGATCGCCGCGCTGGAGCGCCCGCTCGGCTACGAGATCATGAACCTGGGCTGCGGCGGCCCGATCTCGCTGCGGGAATTCATCGAGGTGATCGAGCAGCAGGCCGGACGGTCGCTGAACACGCGCAGCGTGCCGACGCCGCCGAGCGATCCGCCGATCACTTACTGCGACAACACCAAGGCGCGCGCCCTGCTCGGCTTCACGCCGCGCACGCCGGTGCGCGAGGGCCTGGTGAAGACCTGGAACTGGTTCCGCGCGTGGCGCACCGAGCAAGGCACATGGCCGGAATAAGCCGCCGTTCGGCCCCACCCTCGCCCGCAAAGGGGAGCCTATGTTGATCGCCGTCCTGTCCGCCCTGGTCGTCCTCTCCGCCGGGATCACGATCCTGGCCCAGCACCGCGAGTCGGCGCGGCTGGAATACGTCTTCAAGCCCCTGACGACCGTGCTGATCATCGTCGTGGCGCTCGTCCGCAACGACCCCCTCGCCCGCTACCAGACGTTCGTGCTGCTCGGCCTGCTGGCCTCGCTGGCCGGGGATGTGCTGCTGATGTTCCCGCGCTGGTTCGTGCAAGGGCTGACCGCCTTCCTGCTGGCGCACCTGTGCTACATCGGGGCGTTCACCGTCGCCAGCACCGGCCAGACCACGCTGTGGTACGGCGTGCCGTTCGTCGTGTTCGGCGTGCTGATGTTGCGGCGGCTGTGGCCCTACCTCGGCAACATGCGCACGCCCGTGCTGGCCTACGTCGCGGTGATCCTGATCATGGCGTGGCAGGCCGCCAACCGCTGGCTGGAGACGCGCGACACCGCCGGGATGCTGGCGCTGATCGGCGCGTACCTGTTCGTCGCAAGCGACTCCGTGCTCGCCTTCGACCGCTTTCGCAGCCCGATCCGGGGCGCGCCCTTCTGGATCCTCAGCACCTACTACGCGGCGCAACTGCTGATCGCGCTGTCGGTGTAGGGCGGGCCGCGAATAAACTTGATACGGGTCAGAATTTTTTACGGGATTTGACTTGCTTCTTTGATCGTTATCCAGTACGCTCAGTGGGCGTAATGGACACCCTCACAGGTCGAGTGGTCACATGGCAAGTGATGATTTGATCGGCGCGCGCCTCGGGCAGTACGAGATCAAATCCGTGCTGGGCCGGGGCGGTATGGCGATGGTCTACCTCGCGCGGCAGACCTCGATGGATCGCGACGTCGCGATCAAGGTGATGGCGCGCGAGCTGGCCGACGACGAGCAGTTCGTCGCGCGCTTTGAGCACGAAGCACAGGTGATCGCGCGCCTCCAGCACCCGCACATCCTGCCCGTGATCGACTTCGGGCGCGAGAACAAGCAGATCTACATCGTCATGCGCCTGGTGCGCGGGGGCAGCCTGGACGACCGGCTGCGCGGCGGGCCGCTACCGCTCAAGCTCGCCAGCCGCATGTTGGGGCAGATCGCCAGCGCGCTGACCTTCGCCCACGAACAGGGCGTGATCCACCGCGACCTGAAGCCGAACAACGTCCTGCTGGACGAGCGCGACAACGCCTACCTGACCGACTTCGGCATCGCCAAGATGCTGGCCGGGACAAGCAAGCTCACCGCGACGGGCAACGTGCTCGGCACGCCCGCGTACATGGCGCCGGAGCAGTGGCGCGGGGACGCGGTGGACGCCCGGACGGATATCTACTCGCTCGGCGTGGTGCTCTACGAGATGGTGTGCGGCTGCCTGCCGTTCTCCGGCGAGACGCCGTTCACCCTGATGTACAAGCACTTCAACGACGCGCCGCCACCGCCGACGACGATCATGCCCGACCTGCCGAAGTCGATCGAGGCGGTGATCCTGCGCGCGCTGTCCAAGCAGGCGGACGACCGTTACCAGTCCGCCGAGGAGATGGCCGACGCGTTCAACCGGGCGGTGAATGACCTGCCGACCGAGGCGCAGTCCGCCCCCGTCGACGCCGCGCTGGACGCGACGATCATCGGCGCGGAAAGCGACATCACGCCGCCGGGCGGGGCGGCCCCGCGCGACGACCAGGCGACGATCGTCCCCCCGACGGGCGGCACGCCGGTCACCCCGCCGCGTGGCTCGACGCTGCCCCCGCCCCCGGCCACACCCGCGCCCGGCCCGGTCACCCCGGCGCCGTCCGCCGTCGAGGCGGCGACGCGGCGCGGCCTCAGCCCGGTGTTGCTCGGCGTCGCGGCATTGATCGTGCTCGGCCTGATCGGCGGCGGGGCGTACCTGCTGTTCGGCGGGGACGACGAACCCGACGCCACCCCGGTCGCAGGGCTGCAAACCGAGGTCGCGACCGAGGAGCCGCCGACCGACACGCCGACCCCGGAGCCGACGAATACGCCCACGCCGGAACCCACCGCAACGGACACGCCGACGCCCGAACCGACCAGCACACCGCGCACCACGATCGCCACCATCCTGGCGGAGCGCGTCAACGTGCGGCGCGGGCCGGGCTTCGAGTACGAATCCCTGGGCGCGCTGCCACGCGACGAGGAGGCGCTGGTCAACGGCGTGAGCGCGGACGGCGACTGGTACCAGATCGTGTTCGGGCCGCAGCTTGGCTGGGTCCCGGCGGAGTCGGTGCGCATCTCCGGCAACCCCAACATCCTCGTGATCGAGTGGCCGACCGCCACGCCGGAGCCGTCCAACACGCCGACGCCGGAACCCACCGCCACCGATACCCCGGAGCCAACGGCCACCGACACGCCTACCACGGCGCCGCCGACCGAAACCCCAACCCCGGACGCCCCGACCAGCACGCCCACGCTCGACCCGGCGTTGGCCGACCCGGCGCTGTTCCTGCCGGACGACTTCGCGCCCGTCGAGCTGGAGGACCTGGGCATCACGCTCGACTACCCGACGACGTGGAGCGCGCCGACGTTCTATGGCCGCGTGCACTCGCTGCTCGTGGTGCCGGTCGATGATCCGCTGTACGACCTGTACCCGTCGCTCGTCATCTCGCGCGGCACACCGGACCAACTGGTGGCCGACGACATGACCGACGACGCCAGCGATCCGGCCACCGCCGTGCAGCGGCCCTACGGCATCGACTTCGGGCGGCTGCCTGAGGAAGTCAGCGACTTCGCCTACCCGGCGTATAAGCTGGACATCCGTGAGAGCGACCTGCACGCCTGGGTATGGCTGATCACCGTCGCAGAGGACGACTGGGTTTACATCGTGGCGCTGGCGCCCACCGGCGACTACGACAAGGCGTTCGCGGACGAGGTGCTCAGCCGCATGTTGGGCAGCATGCAGATCGACGGGCAGCCGCTCGTGCCCGCGCCCAACGCCACCGCCGAGCCGGTCAGCAGCACGCAGATCCTGACCGATCTGCCGGTCGCCCTTGGCGCCCCGATCCTCGACCGTTTCGACGACAACCAGAACGAGTGGCAGTTCGTGCCCGTGACAGACGGACGGCTGACCATCGAGGTGACCGACCTGGACACGCTGAGCTGGTCGTTCCCCGCCACGCTGTCCGAAATCGGCCCCGCCTTCTACGTGCAAGCCACGGCGCAAGCCGTCCGCGTGGCGGAGCGTTACGAGTACGGGCTGCTGTTCCGCTTCGGGTCGGGGGGCGACCTCTACTTCTACTCGCTTGACCACCTGGGCCGCTACTCGTTCTACCGGCGCGTCGCGGGCGAATGGACGGAGCTGATCCCGTACACGGCGAACACGCTCGCCGGAACCGGGCCGGACGCACAGAACGTGCTCGGCGTGCTCGTGCTGGGGGACTACATCGAGCTGTACCTCAACGGGCAGATCATCGGCGCGCTGACGGACGACGCCCTTTCCACCGGCGACATCCGGCTGACCGCGATGAGCTACCCCAACGAAAGCGACGGGCTGCCCGCGATCGCCTTTGACGACTTCGTCTACCTGCCGCTGAACATCGCCGCCGACCCGATCTTCATCGAGCAGGCGACCGCCGTGATCGGCACGCTGCTGCCCGGCCAGGGGGAGATCCTCGCGCTGCCGCAGTACACCGCCAGCCGGCTCGGCACGTTCACCGAAGGCGAGCAACTGGTCATCTTCGCCCGCACGCCGGACAACCAGTTCCTCTTTGGCTATGCGAAGGGCCTGATCGGCTGGCTGGACCGCAACCGCGTGACCCTGACGCGCGGGGGCGAGCCGGTGAACCTCACCACCCTGCCCATGCTGGACCAGAACATCCAGGGCATCCAGGTCGGGGCGTGGCCGGTCGTCCTGACCGCCGCCGACGCCGACGTGACGCTGTCCTACGGGCAGACGGTCGAGGCAACGATCGAGGAGGGCGCGGCCCTCACGTGGACCTTCAGCGGCGCGGCGGGGGACGTGATCACGGCGGGCACGCAGGCCACCGGCAATCTGGATACGTACCTCAAGCTGCTCGGCCCGGATGGCGCAGTCATCGCGGAGGACGACGACGACGGGCCGGGGCTGAGCGCGCTGGTCGAGGGCGTCACGCTCCCGGTCGATGGGATCTACACCATCGAGGTCAGCAGCGTCGCCCAGTCGGGCACCTTCACGCTGACGCTGAGCAACGCGACGGTCGGCCAGTAGCCGCGCGACATCGACGCAGCACCAACGCGGGAGGCCGGGGACGCCTCCCGCTTTTGCTTCCCGCGCGGCCCCGATCGCCCGCTATAATAAGGGCATAACCGGCACACCAAAGGAAGTCTGTGATGAGCCATGACGATCTGCCCGTAACACCGCCGGAGGAAGACGAGGGCGATCCCACCCCGCCCGCACCGCAGGAAGACGCCGTCGCGGAGCCTGCCAGCGCCGAAGACCTCGAACGGCCAACCGTGCCGTCCGAGGACGAGGCCGGGCCGGAGCGCGAGGACCAGGCCGTAGACGAGGGCGTGGACGAGGACGAAGACCTCACGCCGCCCGCGATCATCGCCGAGATACCGGTCGGCGGCGTGCCACGTCCAGCCAGCCCGCCGCCCCCGCCGCTGGCCGCCACCGCCCCACAGCCGGACGTCCCGTCCGGCCCGGCGGAACCGGAGGAAATGGCCGAGCCACGGGACGCCGCGCCCGCCGAGTCGGAGCGCACCGTGCCGCCCGCCGCCGGGGAGGGAGCCGCCGCCCCTGCCGCGCCGCCCACGCCCGCCGAACCGGAGGCGCCTCCTGAACCGGCGCCCGCCCCGCCGGAGCCACCGACATCGCCCTCCCGCCCCACCGAGCCAAAGCCGCTGTTCTCCAGCGAGACGCTCACCCGGCCGGAGGACTGGGACGAGGAGCTATCCCCGGAGCTGGCCGCGGTGCTGTTCGGGAGCAGCGCAGCGGCGGACGAGGCGCCAGCCGAAGCCGCCCCCGAACCGGCAGCGGAAGCCCCCTCCGCCGACGTGGCCGAGGCGACGCCCCGCGCCGCCACACCCGCCGTCGCGCCCGCGCCGGTACGGGCGGAAGCGGTGCACCTGACGGACCTGGCCGACGCGCCGCGCCTGCCGATCACGGCGCAGGGCGTGACATCCCCGGCGCCGGAGGTCCGCCCGGAGGGCC
>CAZGLU010000047.1:0-11669 GCA_964526095.1 uncultured Anaerolineaceae bacterium
CCACCCTATCCTACACTCTTTCCCTACACGACGCTCTTCCGATCTGGCGCACCAGTCCCTTGAGTTGGTGCAGACGCTGATGGCCCTCGGCCGGGATGTGCAGTACCACCACGTCCAGGCCCCGTTCGGCCACGACTCGTTCCTGGTCGAAGTAGACAAGATGGAGGACGTGGTCGGCGGCTTCCTCGACCACCTGTGGCAGGAACTCGAAGCGGCGACCGTCTAGGCAGGTCGCCGCTCCGCATATCTCTACATTATTTCTTCTATCCCCTATGCGGCGCCCTGGGCCTCACGCTCCGCCTGCTCCCGGTCGGCGTTGATCCCGTTCAGCACCACGAGGCGGTGGATCTCCCGCACCGCGCGCTCCGTGTCGGCGGTCCGCACGACCATCGAGAGGCTGTAGTCGCTCGCCCCGTGCGCGATCGCCAGCACGTTCACGCTCGCCTCCCGCAACGCCCCGAAGACCCGCGCCGCCACGCCCGGCGTGGCACGCATCCCGGCCCCGACGACCGTGATGATCTCCACGTCGTCGTCGGCCCAGGTCCGCTGCACATCCTGGCGGCCAAATTCCTGCGCCAGCTCGCGCTGGATCGACGCCACCACAGCCTGGCTCTTGTCCTGCGGCACGACGAAGCAGATGCTCTGCTCGCTCGACGACTGCGAGATCATCAGCACGTTCGCGTCCTCACGCGCCACGGCGGCGAACGTCCGCGCGGCGATACCCGGCACGCCGACCATACCGCGCCCGGCGACCGTCACCAGGCTGACGTCCCGGATGGCCGTCACCGCCTTGACCGTATTGGGCGTGGTGTGCTCGTGATGTGTGAGCAGCGTACCGGGGTGGCTGGCATTGAAGGTATTCTTCACGCGGATCGGGATGTTGCGGTCCACCAGCGGCTGGACCGTCTTCGGATGCAACACCTTCGCCCCAAAGTACGCCATCTCCGCCACCTCGCCGTACGACAGGACTGGCAGCACCGCCGCGTCGGGCGCCACGCGTGGGTCGGCGGTCATCACCCCGTCCACGTCCGACCAGATCCACACCTCGTCACTGTCCACGTACGCGCCGAGGATCGCGGCGCTGTAATCGCTGCCGCCACGCCCCAGCGTCGTGATCACGCCGTCCCGCGTCGCGCCGAGGAAGCCCGTCACCACCGGCACGATGCACTGCGCCAGCACCGGCACCAACTCCCGGCGGACGCGCTCCTCGGTCTCCGCGAACAGCACCCCGGCGTTCTGAAAGCGCTCATCGGTCACGATCAGGTAGCTGGCGCTGATCGTCGTGCTGGGCACGCCGCGCTGCCGGATCGCCGCCGACACGATCGGCACCGACATGCGCTCCCCCAGCGACGATACTTTATCCATCACGCGCGGCGACGCCTCGCGCAGCACGTAGATGCCGTAACACAGCTTCTCGAACTCGTCGATCAGCGAATCGACCTCGTCCCGGATCGAGATGCGCTCCACGTCCGAGGGAAGAAGCTGCCGGATCGCGTTAGAGTGCAGCTCGCGAAGCTGGGCCGCAATAGCCTGATAGCGCGTGGGGTTCCCGGCGGCGGCGGTCTGCGCGCCCTCGATCAGCAGGTTCGTCACACCGTTCATGGCCGAGCAGACGACCAGGACCTCGTTCTGCTGGTCGAACGTCTCCTTGACGATGTCCGCGACCTGTGCGATCGCCTCCGGGCTACCGACCGACGTCCCGCCAAACTTCATCGTAATGCGCGCCATTGAGTCCTCCTACGGCCAGTAAGCGGCCGCCCTGTCTACCATGATCATGTTCAATCTGCTGCCGCGCCGCCTCTCTGCTTACCCGGCTGCGCTTGCCTCTGCCTCAAGGTATTCCTCTAACCACCCTGGTACCGCGTCCGCGTCCTGCGCCCGCTCCGCCTCGCCCAGGTCGACCAGCACGCGATGCCATGTCAGCGCGCGGGCCGGCATCGCCGCCCGTTGGGCGAGCGCGGCGACCGGGCGCAGCGCCTCAAGCGGGGCATAGCGCGTCCACGGCTCCAGATAGGCGTCCCGCAGCCGGGCGATCTCCGGCCCATCCGGGTCCAGGTCCAGCCGGTACGCGATGCTGCGCAGCGTCACGAGCAGCGTGAAAAACGGGTGCGCGACGCCGCTCTCACCCCAATCGAAGAAGGTGTAGCGCCCGTCCCGCACCAGGATGTTCGCGTCGTGGAAGTCCTCGTGATGCAGCGTCTCCGGCAACCCGGCGGCAGCCAGCTCCGCGCACAGCCGCGCGTAGCCCGGCATCAGCGCGTGCAGGCGCTCGAGCTGCGCCGCGCTCAGCCCATCCGCCGCGCCGACGCGCAGCATCGCCGTATCCGCCAGCAAGCCCACCACCTGCCCCGGCAGCCCGGCGAGCCGCCGGTCCAGCGCACCCAGGGCTAGCAGCTCGGCGGCACGAGGCGCCAGCTCGATCTGAACCTCCGCGTAGCGGGGCAGGATCGTCTCCCAGTGCCACAGGTCGTCCGCTGATTGGATCCGGCTGCGCAGCGTATCGCCGCCATCGGCCAGCAGCATCCAGCCGCGCGCCACGTCGCAGGCCAACACCTCGGGCATGCAATCCGGACGCCAACCGGACAGGGCCGCGGTCAGCGCTGGCTCGTGCCGCAGGCTGGACGCGGTCGCCTTGAAGTACACGCGGCCGCCCACCACGGGCACGACCAGCACCGTGGACCACGGGCGGACATGCGGCTGCGTAATTGCCCCCGCTGGCGTCAGGTGCAGGTCGTCCAGTTGCGCCGCGATCCAGGCGTAAACCGCGTCCCGCCAATCGGGGTCTGTCCACGGTGTGCTTGCCACGTCTGCGTCCATGTCAGCGTCCATGAGTCTCCCTTGTCGGCGCCGCGTCCCGTGTCCTGCCGTGCGCTATGCTCAACAGATGCCGCTGCGCGCCAGCAGCAGGCAGTCATTCAGCACGGCTGTCGCCGCGCCCTCGCGCCCGCCGCCCGGCCCGACGACGGTCATGGGCGCGTTGCGGTAGATGTGGGTCCAGAACGATACCTGGTTGATGCGCCCCCGGAGTTGGGCCGCCAGCCGCTCGCCGACCATGCGCAGCGAAACCAGCCCGCCCTCCGGCCCGATCTCGGCCAGGTAGCGCGGGATGCCGCCCAGGCCCGCCATGTACGTCGCAAAATCGGAGTCCAGCCGGGGCAGTTCCGCCATGAACTCCTCGACGCTCATCTCCGCCATCGCCGCCGGGAACAGCGGATCGATGGTGAGGTCGTCCAGATCAAGCGGCCACCCTGCGACCCGGCCCAGGATCAGCATCTTGCGCGCCACGTCCACACCGCTGAGGTCCTCACGCGGGTCCGGCTCGGTATAGCCGTGCGCCTTGGCTGCCCTGACGATGACGGAGAACGGCTCGCCGTCCTCCAGGCGGCTGCACAGGTACCCTAAGGTGCCGCTCAGCGCCCCCTCCATGCGCTCGACCGTGTCGCCCGCGTCGATCAACGCGCGCAGCGGGGCCAGGATCGGCAGGCCGCCGCCCACCGTCGCCTCGAAGTGCACACAAGGGTGCTCGAAGAAAACGCGCGCCTCGGCCCACGCTCCCGCTAGCGGTCGTTTGTTCGCCAGCACCACACCGTAGCCCGCCTCCAGCGCCCGGCGCAGGGCGGGTTCCATCCCGTCGGCGGCGGTCGCATCCACCACGATCGCCCCCTCGACGCCCTGCGCGATCGCGTGCCCGATCACGTCGGCTGCTGGCATAGCGTCGAGCGCCCCGTCCTGCTCCCCGATCCCCGTTCGCTCCGCGATGCACGGCTGGATGCGGTCGGCGGCGAGGCCCGCCGCATCAAACAGCACGCCGGTGGTGTCCGCCAGCGCGACAGGCTTCAGGTCGAGGCCGTAGCGGCCCTGCAAACCCGCACTGGCGCGCAGCAGTTGGGCCAGAAAGGTACGGCCCACGCGCCCCACCCCCAACACGATCAGCGGAACTTGACGCAGTGTAGCCACGGCACCCTCTCCTGTATCAGCGCAACAAGCGGGGAACTAAAAAGCGTGGGGCCCGTTTGCTCCACGCTTTCGGTAGTCTGGGTTAGCAGCCTACAGCCTTACCCTCCCACGGCCTGAAGCAACCGGCAGCGCGCGGTCGCCATCATCATAGTGCCGGTGGTCATCATCATAGTCGTCGTCAGGCCATGCAGGATCATCGTCGTCTCTCGCAGGCGCTATGCTGCCAGAAAGCGTAACATGCTTGCGATCATTCGTCAACAAAAAACCAGTAACGATACCGCAACGATCCCCGGCGGCGTGGCTACGTCTTCGGCGCCACGCGGAACTGGATCGGCAGGCCGAGCATCAGGCGCGTCTGCGCGTGGATCACCGGCACGGCCAGCACCAGGAACGACAGCACCGACAGCAGCGGGATGCTCAACACCTCAAGCGCGCGCTCGCGCCGCGTCCATGGCGCCGGGCGCGGGGGGCGGATGCGTAAGTCCAGCGCCCAGAAGAACACCGTCACCAGGCTGACGAGCGCCAGCGAGATCTGCAACAAGATGAACGGCGGCGATCCCAGGTTGTGTTGGATCAGCGCCGGGTGGAACAGCAGCGGCACCTGGGACCCAACCATCATGATCACCCACCCCGCGCCGGACAGCAGGTTATCGTGCGCCACGCGAAACGCGAGGTTCAGCCCCTGCCGGAGCGGGATCTGCGGGTTCTCCGCCATCTGTGCCAGCGTGTAGCCGATCTCCTTCGCGCCCCACGCGTGCCGCAGCGTTTGCAGATAGCGCTCCTTGATCGCCGTCCACACCGTCGCCCCGGTGGTGGCGCTGGCGTAGAACGGCAGGAAGATCGGCTCCAGGCGGATGTCGCCCTCGCGCTGGAAGAACGACTTGATATACATATGCCACTCGTCCGCGATCACGTCCGGGTCCCAATACCCGACGCTCACCAGCAGGCGCAGGCTCAACGAGTACGACGACATGGGTAAGCCCTGCCACCACGGCGCGGCGAGGTACGCCAGCTCCCACGCCGTCGAGTAGGCATGTACGATGCGCATCAGGGGGTTGATCTGCCACACGTTCGCGTGGTAGCGGATCGGCGCCTGCCAGAACGTCCGGTGGCGGTGCGGGTCGGTCGCGAACAACACGGACAGCGCCTCGAAGTAGTCCGGGTGCCACAGCGTATCGGCGTCCATCGTCGTGACGACGATGTGATCCGGGTTGTAGCCGCGCTCGCGGACCAGCACGCGCTCCACCCAGCGGGCGGCCCATGCTTGGTTGGCCGACTTGCACTGCATCTCGCCCGACAGCCCGCGCGGGTGAGAGACGACAAAGAAGTTCTCGAAGCGGTCCGCGTATTCGTGCTGAAGGCGTCGGCCCTTCTCCAGCGCGCCCGGCTCCCCGACCTCCATCGCCAGCACGACGCTGATCGCATCTACCGCCCTTCCCTGGCGCGCGAGATGGTCGAGCGTGCGGCGCAGCGTCGCGATGTCCTCGCGGTAGTTGGGGATGATCACGACGTGCCGCACGGCGTCGAGTGGGAGGCTTTCAGCGGTTCGGCGCCGCCGGTACTCCGCGCGCCAGTCGAGCGCCTCCGTCCTCCGGATCAGCCGCAAACCCCACAGGTTCGCAATCGCGGCCAGCGTGAAGCGCACCGCCGAATAGAACGCCAGCAGCGACGCGGCGAAGACAACCGCGAGCGGGACGACGTACGCGCCGACCACCACCAGCACCAGCGCCAGCCAGGCCAGCCCGCCAGGGATCATGTCGAGGATGTGCTCCGGGATCGATGCCGGTGACGCGGCAGCCCACACCGGCCGCCCCAGACCAAGTTGGACGTTGCTGCGGCGGTTCTCCGTCGAGTGATATGGCAACTGGATCCTCCGAAACGGCCCTTCCCCGCTGCACAGCCGTTCGTGGAAGTCAGGGCCGGGCGCATTGCGCCATGACGGGGTGTCATAAGGCTACACTGAAAAGCATAGCAAACCGGATCGCGCGCTGCAACGGCGGCTGCTTTCACGCAGGGCTACCGGAATTGCAAAAATCTTGTAAAATGGAGGCGTGACCTACCATTAACGTTCACGGGGCCGCACCCACCATGTCAACCAAAGTCCTGGTCGTTGAAGACGATGTTGAGATGAACCGCCTGCTTCAGATCGACCTGAAGCGCCACGGCTACGAGGTATTCACCGCCACCAACGGTCTGGACGGGCTGCGGCTGTTCCATGAGGTCCGCCCGAACCTGGTGGTGCTGGACGTCGCGCTGCCCGGCATGGACGGCATGACCGTCTGCCAGCGCATCCGCGAGCTGTCTAACGTCCCGATCCTGATCATGACCGCCCACGCTGTCACCGAGGAGGAGATGGCCGAGGGGCTGAACCTGGGGGCGGACGAGTACCTCATCAAGCCGCTACGCCACCTGGAGTTTCACGCCCGGCTCAACGCGCTGCTGCGCCGCGCCCAACTCAGCGACGACTCCGCCGCCACCCATGTCGGCTACTCCGACGATTACCTTGTGGTGGATGTCGATGCCCGCCGGGTCTGCGTCGCTGGGAACGAGATCCGCCTCACGCCGACCGAGTTCAAGCTGCTGGCAACGTTCGTCCGGCACAAGGGACAGGTCTTGACCTTCCAGCAGCTTCTAGAGCAGGTTTGGGGCTACGAGTACAACACCGAGCACCACTACCCCCGCATCTACGTTTCGCATCTGCGCCGCAAGATCGAGCCGGATGCCAAGAACCCGACCTACATCCAGAACGAGTACGGGGTCGGTTACCGCTTCACCGGCAAGTGAGGTAACCGTCACTCGACCTTCGACGTGACCGCGATCCCCCTGTCGGGATCGCGGCGGCACCTGCTACCGAGCCGGACGCAGCGCGATCAGGCGGTACGCGAACGCCGCCCTGAAACGGTCCGCCGGGATCCGTGCCCCCGCTTGCAGCTCCGGGTAGCGGCCTGAAGGGTTGTGCAGCCGGTAGGCTGCCGGTCGGCCTGCGCGCCACTCGAAGCCGTACACCAGCACCAGATGGCCCCCATACCGCCCGGCACGCGGCGCGCGCTCCCCGATCTCCGGCGTGACGGATGCCGCCACCAGCGCGCCCTCGCGGATCGCGCGGCAGATCGACAGCGGCGAGGCGTATCCCTGCCCCGCCGCCTGAAGGCCGTACTCTGCTGCCAGCGCCACCTGTGCCCGGTACGTCCAGCCCTCGTCTACCCAGTTCCCCGCCGCGTCCCGCACGGTGTAGCCGCCGTGGGCCAACCCCTTCTGAACCAGCTCCCACAACGTCGGGCGGCGCTCCGGGTAGAACGCCTCGATCGCCATCTTGAGGCAGGCCAGCGCGCACACGCGCGGCGCCCAGAACGCATACTCCACCGGGTCATCCGCCCCGAACGTGTGCCAGTTCGGGTCCTGCGTGCCGTCGTAGCCTTCGTGGATGTACGCCGCGATGCGGTTCGGGCTGGCGAACTGCGCATAATACGGCACCTGCGCGACGGCGTGATACTCGCCATCCGCCAGCCCGGCCAGTGCCCGCCGCGCCCGACGCTCGTCCGGCAGGCTCAGCCACGGGTCAAGCGCCGGGTGCAGCCGTGCCTTGAGCCGGGCGAAGCCCCGCGCCATGCTACTTCTTGATGCCCTTCAGCCCGCGTGCGGCGGCATGCGCCAGCAGGTCGGTCTTGTAGTTGTACGTGGTGCGGCGCTTCTCGCCGTGCGCCTCGATCGCCAGCCGGATCAACTCGTCCACCACCTCCACGGCGGACATCCCGGCCTCCTGCCACAGGTAGAAGGCCAGCGAGCCGGGCAGCGTGTTGATCTCGTTGATCACGACCTCGCCCGCCGCCTCACGCACCAGGAAGTCCACACGGGCCAGGCCGCGCCCATCGACCAGCTCGAACGCCTGCGCCGCCATCGCCTGGATCCGGGCGGTCAGCTCGTCGCTGATCGGCGCGGGGATCTTGCGCTCGGCCCCCTTCATGCCCGCCGCGCCCTCGCTGCGCATGTACTTCTCCTCGTACGTCAGGAACTCCTGCCACGTGATCGGCTGCTCCAACGGCGAGGTGCGGTACGGCCCGTTGCCCATCACGGCGCAGTTGATCTCGATCGCGTCGGTCAGCGCCTTCTCGACCAGCAGCCGCCGGTCGAAGTTCGCCGCGACGTTGATGTACGTGCGCAACTCGTCCGCGTCCGCCGCACGCGCCACGCCGATGCTCGACCCCAGCGACGCCGGCTTGACGAATGCGGGGAAGCCGATCTCCTGTTCCACCCGCCGGACGATCGCCTCGCTGTCCTCCAGCCACTGCTGCCGCGTGAAGCTGATGTGCTCCACGACGCGCAGCCCGTGGTGCGCCATCAGCGCCTTGAACAGCGGCTTGTCGCGCGTCACGGCGGAGGCCATCACACCCGCGCCCACATAGGGGATGTCCGCCAGTTCGAACAGCCCTTGCAGCGTGCCGTCCTCGCCATGCGAGCCGTGCACCACCGGGAAGACCACGTCCAGCCGCTTCAGTTCGTTGCGCCCGAATCGCCCGCTCAGCGGCGGGGTGATCAGGCCGTGGTGCGCCGTGCTGGGCGAAATGATCGCTTCCTTCATCCCCATCCGGTCCGCGAGATCGTCGTCCTGAAACAACTTCAGGTCGCGCAGGCCCGGCCCGGTCAGCCAGCGGCCATCCCGCGTGATGTAGATCGGGACAACCTCGTAACGGTCCGCCCGCATGGCCTGCATCACCTGCTGCGCCGTGACGATCGAGACGTCATGCTCGACCGACCGACTGCCGAAGATCACCCCCACCGTCTGCTTGCTTGTGCTCATCGTCGTTCGTCCTTACCGAGCGTGTCAGAATGCGGATCCACCGGGCGCGCTAGAGGTACGTATCCGGCAGATCGTTCAGGAAAAGAACTGTGTCGCCCGGCCCTAGCTCGCGCTGGAACCAGGCGATGGCCTCCTCGCGGGTCTCGAATGCGTGCAGCCGCGCCGGATCAAAACCGGCGTCCAGCAGCCCGCGCCGGATCGGCTGCGTCTGCTCGATCCCGACCAGCACGACATCCGTTGCCGCCTGGGCCGCGTAACGCCCCAGCTTCTGATTCTCCTGGTCCTGGAGCGGGCCAAGCTCGACCATGCCGGGCGTGATCACCACGCGCCGCCCGCCGTTGTACAGCGCCAGCGCGTCCAGCGCGCTGCGTGCCCCGACCGGGTTCGCGCTGTAGGCATCGTCGATCACCGTAGCACCGTTAGGCAGCGTGCGGCGCTGCAAGCGGTGTTCGGGCGGCTCCAGGGTGGCGACGCGCAGCGCGATCTCGCCCAGCGACAGCCCCAGGTGCCGCGCGACCGCCGCCGCCAGCAGGATGTTCGTCACATTATGCCGCCCGACCAGCTTCGTACTGAATTGGCGCCGGTCGTCGGTGAAGGTATCCACCACGTCAAAGGTCATCCCCTCGACGCTCTCGCGGATGTCGTGCGCCTGCATCCGCAGATGGGTGGCGTGCCCGGCGTTCTCCCACGTCACGCCGATCCGGATGTCCGGGTAGCCGCGCTCGTACATGCTGCGCACCAGCGGATCGTCCCAGTTGAACACGCCGACGCCATCGGGCGGCAGCGCGGCGATGATCTCGTACTTGGCGCGCGCCGTGCTTTCCAGGCTGCCGAACCGCTCCAGGTGTTGCGGCCCGACCGCCGTCACGATGCTGATCCGGGGCCGGGTTAGCTCGCAGATCGCCTTGATCTCACCCTCGACATACGCGCCCATCTCCACGATGAAGTAATCGTACCGCTCGCCCTTGCTCAGCTCGTCGTTGATCACCAGGCAGATGCCCATCAGCGTGTTATAGCTCTTGGGCGTCGCCAGCACCCGGTAGCGCCCGTTCAGAATGTGCGCGAGGAACTCCTTCGTGCTGGTCTTCCCGTAGCTGCCCGTCACGCCGATCACGACCGGGTTGGCACGCTGGAGCGTGCGCCGCGCGCGCTCGCGGAACATGCGCCGCAGGCTCGCCTCGACGGGGTACATGATCAGGTTCGCCAGCGGTAGGCTGAGCGGCGCGAGGTGGTACACGACCACGCCCACCGCCGTCACCAGCGCGTACTCCGCCGCCGGGTTGAGCGCGACCGCCACCCGCACCACCGCAACCGCCCCCAACAGGACCACGAGCGCCACTACGAACGCCGTGGTCAGCAGCCGCGCCGCGCGCTGCGTGAGGGTGAACTTCTGCTTGACCTCTTTGAAGCGCTCTGGCCAAACCGCCAGTATCCCCGCGACGCCCCACACGATCAGGTAGACCCCTTCGCGGTCCTGCCCGGTGAGGTCGATGATGATCGCGGCCAGCCCGGCCAGCGCACTGAACACCAGCGCGCGCACGACGACGATACGCCCCGGTCGGGCCGCCAGCCAGCGCAGGTAGCGCGAGGTCATGTAGCCTTCAAGCTGGAAGAAGCGCGCCTGCCGCCAAATGCGCAGCAGCGTGCCCCCGCCCCAGATCGCGATCAACAGCCAGATTCGCTCCATGCGGCGTTCAGCTCCCGCTGCTGAGGAAATGGCGCACGATGCGGATGTAGTCGGTCAGGCGCTCCAGGTACGAGAAATGGCCCGCGCCCTGGAACACGACCAGACCGGCATCCGGGATCAGGCGTTCGAGCGCCTGCCCCTGCCACAACGGCGTGTCGGTGTCCTGATCGCCCCAGATCAACAGCGTCGGCGCCACGACGCGACGCGCAAAGGGGGCGAGGTCCTGCTCGACCACGCGCACGAACGTTTCACGCAGCGGCCCGGCCGTCAGGTAATCCTCCGAGGCGAACCGCTGCACGTACTGGTCGCGCAGGCGGGCGCTGGCGCCGTTCAGACCGGCCCGGTCCAACGTGCCGCGCACCAGCTTCGCCAGGCCGGTCCGTGCCTGCTGGATCAGCCCTGGCGCGGGCCGCAACCCGGCGCTGTTTGCCAGCACCATGCGGCTCACGCGATCGGCGTGTTCCGCGCCGAGCATCAGGCTGATCCGCCCGCCGAACGAGTGGCCCAGCACGGCCACCTGCTCCAGCCCTGCCGCGTCCAGGTAGGCGACGACGAAGCGCATGTAATCGGCCACGCCCCAGGCCCCCTGCGGGACCTCCGTCTGCCCGAAGCCGGGCAGGTCCAGCAGATGGACCTGATAGCCGAGCGGCCCAAGCTGCTGCGCAACAGGCCAGAAGCTCTGGATGCCCCCGCCCCAGCCGTGCAGCGCCAGGACCGCCGGTCCGTCGCCGGTCACGGCCACGCCCGCGCGCAGCCCGGCGATCTCTTGCGTGGTGACAGGCGGCGTGCTCACGGCGTCACCACTTCGATCTGCGCGCCCAACCCGACGAGCTTGTCGACCACGCCCTCGAACGTGCGGCCGATCAGTTCCGCGCTGTCGATCGTCACTTTGCCCTGCGCGCACAGCGCCGCGCCGAGCAGCGCCAGCCCCGTCCGCACATCCGGCGTATCCATGTAATTGCCGCGCAGCTTCGCCGGACCGATCACCATCGCCCGGTGCGGGTCGCACAGCACGATCTGGGCGCCCATCGCCGTCAGTTTGTCCACGAACAGCAGCCGGTTGTTGAACAGCTTCTCATGGATCAGCGTCATGCCGCGTGCTTGCGTCGCCACCACGGTCGTCATCGCCACCAGATCCGACGGGAAGCCCGGCCACGGCGCGGTCTCGATCGGCACGAGATCGGAAGAGCGTCGTGGAGGGAAAGAGTGTAGGATAGGGTGGTGTTG
>CAZGLU010000048.1:0-11640 GCA_964526095.1 uncultured Anaerolineaceae bacterium
ACCCTATCCTACACTCTTTCCCTACACGACGCTCTTCCGATCTCTGTATCGGCTGCGGCGCGACGCTGGCCGTGCCGCCGAATGTGGAGGAATCCCGCCTGATCCCCCGCGCCTGCGCGCGCAGCCACGTCGGGCGGCTCCGTGAGAACAACGAGGACCGCGTCGGCCTGTGGGCGCGGCACGGCGTCGTGCTGGCCCTGGTCGCGGACGGCATGGGCGGCGCGGTCGCCGGTGAGGAGGCCAGCCGGTTAGCGGTCGAAGCCATCCAGGCGGATTTCCTGGGGGAAGCGCGCGGCAGCGAGACCCTCGACCAGCTTTCGGAAAGCGAGATCACGGACAAGCTACGCTACGCCGTGCGGCGGGCGAACCGGGCCGTCATCAACCGGGCCAACGATCACCCCGAGCTGCACGGCATGGGCACCACCCTGACGCTGGCGTTCGTCCGCAACAACCGCGTGATCATCGCGCACGTGGGGGACAGCCGCGCGTACCTCGTGGACGGCCATGAGGGCTGGATCAACCAGATCACCGACGATCACAGCTTCGTCGAGGCGCTGCTTGCGTCCGGCCACATCTCGCCCGAACAGGCCGCGATCCACCCGATGCGCAACGTGCTGTACCGCGCGCTGGGCCAGGTGGACGACACCGAGGCCGACTTCTACAGCCGCAACCTGGCCGAAGGCGACCGCCTGATCGTCTGCTCGGACGGACTCACACGCCATGTGTCCGCGCCGGAGATCGCGGAGATCGCAGAGTCCAGCGACGACCCGGATGAGATCGTGCAGGCGTAGATCGACCGCGCCAACCAGCGCGGCGGCGAGGACAACATCTCCGCCGAGGTGATCGTCTGGGAGCGCGCGGCGGACGTCGAGACGGAGGATCCGCCGCCGGAGATCGTGTTCGAGGATACGGAGGTCGGGCTGTTCCAGGCGCCGCCCGTGGAAGACCTGGACCATCAGGAGCACCCCACCGCCGAGCTTCCGGCGGCGACGCCCGACGACCGGCGCGAAGGCTCAGACGACGCCACGTAACCCCCACCCCATGCGTATCCCCCTGGCGCCGGGCGGTGCATTGCCCGGCGTTTTTGTTGCCCGTGAGGCGGGATAGGCGTCATAGGACCTCACCAATAACCGGACTATTTTTGTTGCACCACATGGAACCGCCCGCCCGGTTGACGCCGGGACGCAACGGGCATACAATGAGGTCAAGTTAATTAATCAAGTTGCGTAAATAATTCGCAGGTGTCGCGCCCTTATGTCCCGCAGGCCCACCTTCACCGGCAGCACAGCCAGCACCCTCAAGTCGCACAACCTGCGCGCGATCCTGCTCACCCTGCTCCATGAAGCGCCGGTGTCGCGTGTGCAGATCGCGCAGCTTACCGGGCTGTCGACCACCACCGTCACAAACCTCATCGCGGAGCTGCTGAGCCGAGGCATCGTCTGCGAGGAGGCCAACGCCTCGCACGCGGCACAGCGCGGCGTCGGGCGCCCGCGCACGGCGCTGCGGCTGGAGCCGCGCTCGCGGTACGCCGTCGGCATCTACATCGGCGTGGACCACGTCCGTGTGGCGCTGACCGACCTGTTTGCGCATCCGGTGGCGTCCGAGACGTTCGACCACCTGACGCGCGACCCGGCGCTCGTGCTCGACGAGGCGGCAGCGCTGGCCCATGCCCTGATCGAGCGCGCCGGGATCGACTCGGCGGCGGTCGTCGGCGTGGGCGTGGGGGCGTCGGGCCTCGTCGAGCCGCGCACGGGCGTGAACGTGCTGGCGCCGAACCTCGGCTGGCGCGACGTGCCGATCCGCGACTGGCTGGCCGACCGGCTCAGGCTCCCCGTCTTCGTGGACAACAACGTGCGCGCGATGGCGCTCTCCGAGGCGCTGTTCGGCGCCGCGCAGAACGTCGGCGTGCTGGCCTACGTCTACGCCCGCGTCGGCGTCGGGGCGGGGTTCGTCGTCGGCGGGCGGTTGTACCGGGGCGGCGCGGGGGCCGGTGAAATCGGCCACATGACCCTGTTGGCGGAGGATGGCGAGGCGTGTCACTGTGGCAACGTGGGCTGCCTGGAAACGCTCGTCTCCGAGCGGGCGTTCCTGCGCGCCGCCGACGCTGCCGCACACCAGGAGCCGGGCGGCGCGCTCGCCCGCGCGCTGCGGACCGGCGACGGCCCGCCCATCGAGCGTCTGTTTGACGTGGCGCGCGCCGGGGACGCAGCCGCGCAGGCCGTGTTAGACGGGCGCGCCTGTTATATGGGCATCGCGCTTGCGAACCTGGTCAACACCTTCAGCCCGGAGTTGATCATCCTCGGCGGCATCTTCGCGCAGGGTGCCGACGTGCTGCTGCCCGCCGTCACGCGGACGCTGCGCGAGCGGGCGTTCGCCAACCTGGGCGAGGCCGTGCGCCTGGAGCCGCCCACCTTCGGCCCGGAAGCGGGCGTCGTCGGGGCGGCGGCATTGGCCCTGGACGCCTTCTTTTACGAGCAACCGGAAGGGATCATCCCATGACGCAGCCGTCCCTCACGTTGGGCTTCGTGGCGATCGCCCGCCCAACCTTCGACGTGCCCCTCGCCACCGACACCGCCGCTACAGCACGCACGACCCTGGCGGAGGCCGGTTTCCGGCTGGCAGGTCCGGCGGGGCTGGTCTGCGACGAGGCGGACACGCAGCAGGCCGTACGCGCGCTCGGCACGGAGCCGCTCGACGCGCTGCTCGTCTTCCAGGCGACGTTTGCCGATAGCACGATGGTCCAGGCCCTGGCGGACGCCGTGGCCGCGCCGGTCGTGCTGTGGGCGGTGCCGGAGGAACGGACCGGGGGGCGTCTGCGCCTGAACGCGCTGTGCGGCATCAACCTGGCGGCACACGCCCTGCGCCGCGCCGGTGTGCCTTACAACACCGTCTACGCGGCGGCGGACGATCCGGGCGTGGCCGAGGCGATCCGGCCCGTGGCGCAGGCGGGACGCGCCCGGCGGCGGCTGCGCGGCGCGCGGATCGGGCGCGTGGGCGAGCATCCCGCCGGGTTCGAGACGTGCCGGACCAACCCATCGGCGCTCAAGCAGCGTTTGGGGCTGGACATGGTGCCGGTCGATCTGCACACCACCTTCGAGGCGGCGCGCGTGGTCGATCCGGCGGCGTTGGACGACGTACAGCGCGAGCTGGGCGCGCGCGTGGCGGGCCTGGACACGGTCGATCAGCGCGCGCTGCGCGGGACGCTGGGCACCTACGTCACGCTGCGCCAGTTCAGCGCGGCGGAGCGCCTGGACGCGCTCGCGGTGCGCTGCTGGCCGGAGTTCTTCACCGACCTCGGCTGTGCGGCGTGCGGCGCGCTGTCGCTGCTCACCGACGACCTGACGCCGTGCAGTTGCGAGGCGGACGTGAACGGCGCGGTGACGCAGCTTCTGTTGCAGGCGCTCAGCGGCGGGCCGGCCTTCGACGCCGATCTGGTGTCCGTCGAGGCAGCGGACGATACGGCGGTGCTGTGGCACTGCGGCAAGGCGCCGCTCTCGATGGCCGATCCGGAGTACGCGCCGCGTGCGGCGATCCACTCCAACCGCCGCCTGCCGCTGCTGATGGAGTTCCCGCTCAAGCCGGGCCGCGTCACGCTGGCGCGGCTGAGCGAGGCGACCGGCAGCTTCCGGCTGGTGATCGGTGGCGGCGAGATGCTGCGCGCGCCGCTCAGCTACAGCGGCACGTCCGGCGTGATCCGCTTCGACCGCCCGGCGGCGGCGGTGCTCGATACGATCCTGGCCGAAGGGCTGGAGCATCACCTCGCGCTGACCTACGGCGATCACGTCGCGGCGTTGGAGGCGCTCGCCCGGATGTTGGATTTGCCCGTGCTGCGGCTGTGCTAAGGTGGGGCGGTTCCGCATGGGCGGGTTTGAAACCCGCCCCTACGCAGACCGGAGGTTCCGGGCGGGCCTGTGACCCACCCGCCCCTACAAGACGCCCGTTTGCTCCCCCTCTCCAATCAAGTTGGAGAGGGGGCCGGGGGGTGAGGTCTCACCGGCAACCGGACTATCGCAGATAGAAGGAGTGTGACCCATGACCGACCCACGACCCTTCCTGGTAGGCGGCGAGTGGCGCACCAGCGACGATATTTTGGAGGTGCGCTTCCCGTACACGGGCGAGGTGATCGCGCGTGTGTGCCAGGCGACGGATCGGGATCTGGACGACGCGGTGCAGGCCGCCGTGCGCGGCTTCGAGGTGACCCGCAAGCTGCCCTCGCACCGCCGCTCGAAGATCCTGTACGCGCTGCTGGACCAGATGGAGCGCCGCACGGACGAACTGATCGAGACGCTGATCCTGGAGGGCGGCAAGGCGCGCAGCGTGGCCGAGGGCGAAACCGCCCGCGCCAAGGAGACGGTGCGCGTCGCAGCGGAGGAGGCCAAGCGCATCGGCGGCGAGATCATCCCCATCGACTGGACCGAGGCGGGCGAGCGGCGTCAGGGCTACGTGCAGCACATGCCGCTCGGCCCGGTGTTGGGCATCGCGCCGTTCAACTACCCGCTCAACCTCGCCTGCCATAAGCTCGCCCCGGCCATCGCGGCGGGGAACTCGTTCATCCTCAAGCCCGCCTCCGCCACGCCGCTCACGGCCCTGCTGCTGGCCGAGATGACGCTCGCGGCGGGCTACCCACCGGAGGCGCTGAGCGTGGTGGTATGCCCCGGCTCCAAGGCGGAGCGGCTGGTGGCCGACGAGCGCATTAAGTTCTTCACCTTCACCGGCAGCTCGGAGGTTGGCTGGCACCTCAAGAGCGTGGCCGGGCGTAAGCGCGTCGGGCTGGAGCTGGGCGGCAACGCGGCGGCCATCGTGCACGAGGACGCGAACATCCCCTATGCCGTGAGCCGCATCGCGATGGGCGGTTTCGCCAACGCCGGACAGAACTGCATCTCCGTCCAGCGCGTGCTGCTGCACCGCCCGATCTACAACGAGACGCTCGAACGCCTGCTGGACAAGATCGCGTCGCTCAAGGTGGGCGACCCGCGCGACCCGGATACCGTCGTCGGCCCGATGATCGACGAGCGCGCGGCGGCGGACGCCTTCGCCACCGTGCAGGAGGCGTTGGAGGGCGGCGCGCAGGTCCTGCTCGGCGGGCGCTGCGAGGGCACGCTGTTTCACCCCACCGTGCTCGCGAACACCACACCGGAGATGCGCGTCAACCGCGAGGAGATCTTCGCCCCGGTGATCACCGTCGCGCCCTACGACGACTTTGACGAGGCGATCCGGCTCGCCAACGACACCGACTACGGTCTGCAATCCGGCCTGTTTACGCAGAATGTCAACCGCATCATGCGCGCCTTCGAGGAGATCCAGGTCGGCGGCTTGCAGGTCAACGACGTCTCGACCTTCCGCGTGGACCAGATGCCCTACGGCGGCGTGAAGGGGTCCGGCATTGGGCGCGAGGGGCCGCGCTACGCCATCGAGGAGATGACCGAGATGAAGCTGATGGTGCTCAACCTCGCGGGCGGGCAGGAGTAGGCGGCGATTAGCGATCAGCGATTAGCGGTTAGCAAGGGACGCCACCCCTTCGCAGGGGCGGGTTTCGTGCTCTCTTACTTTTTGATCCGGATGCGCGGCAGAGCCGGGCGGGTTTGCAAACCCGCCCCTACATCACGCGTGAAGACCGGCTTTTCTCCCCCTCTCCAACTTGATTGGAGAGGGGGCCGGGGGGTGAGGTCTGGCCTGGTACCCGGACACTTCCGTTGAACCGCACCCACCCCGCCCTCCGGGGGGTGAGGTCTTTGGCGAAAGGACAGGAGCCATGAAATTCTTTCTCGACAGCGCGAAGGTGGACGAGATCAGCGCCGCGCTGGACCTGTGGCACATCGACGGGGTGACGACCAACCCGCGCCACGTGCAGGCGTCCGGCAAGCCGTTCCTGACCGCCATCACGGAGATCGCGCGGCTGTTCGAGGGCACCGACAAGCCGGTATCCGTCGAAGTGAATCCGCACCACACCGACTACGCGGCCATGGTGGAGGAAGGCGTGCGGCTGGCCGCGATCTCGCCCAACTTCGTGATCAAGCTGCCCGCGACCGAGGCCGGGTTCAAGGCGATCCCGTGCCTGGCCGAGAAGGGCATCCGCGCCAACCTGACGCTGTGCTTCTCGACGGTGCAGGCGCTCCAGGCGATGCGCATGGGCGCCGCGTTCGTCTCGCCGTTCATCGGCTGGAAGGAGGCCAACGCGGAGGACACGCGCGCCATGATCGAGGAGATCGTGACCATCCGCGACAACTACGGCTTCATGACCGAGGTGCTGGTCGCGGCGGTGCGTAACGGGCGGCAAATCGCGGAGGCCGCGGTCGCCGGGGCCGACATCGTGACCGCCGGGTACGACGTGTTCAAGGAGGCGTTCCAGCACCCGTATACCGACGTGGGACTGAGCCGCTTCCAAAGCTTCTGGGACCAGACTGACTACGCCTGACAGGAGATAGAATGGCTGTCGAGCCACCTAAGGTCGAACCACCTAAGATCGTGATCCTCGGCGCGGGCAGCGTCATCTTCGGCCTGGGCGCGATGGCGACCCTCATCCGCGCGCCACGCCTGCGTGGGTCGGAGCTGGCCCTCGTCGATGTGGACGAGTCGGCTCTGGAAAAAATGGGCGCCCTGGCACACAAACTCAACGCCGCGTGGGACGCGGGCATGACGATCACCTGCACCACGAACCGGCGCGACGTGCTGGCCGGGGCGGATTTCGTGGTCGTGTCGGTTCAGGTCGGCCCGCGCGAAACAGTGTGGGAGCTGGACTGGCAGATCCCGCTGCGTCACGGCGTGCGCCAGCCTTACGCGGAGAACGGCGGGCCGGGCGCCTTCGCCCACACCGCGCGCAACCTGCCGTTGATCCTCGCCATCGCCCGCGACATGGAGGAACTCTGCCCGGATGCGTGGTGCCTGAACCTGACCAACCCGCTGATCCGCCTGACGCTCGCCATCCACCGCTACACGCGGATCAAGGTGCTGGGGCTGTGCCACCAACTGCTGTGGGGCTACGCCATGGTCGGCGCGGTGCTCGCGGACCGCTGGGGCATCCCCGTGCCGGAGGGCTTCCACGTCCACACCGACGCCGACAACCTGCCGCGCTTCATCCCCGTGGCGCGTGCCGCCACCGAACACCTGGACATCAAGGCGGCGGGCATCAACCACTTCTCGTGGATCTATGACGTGCGCGACAAGCAGACCGGCGAGGACCTCTACCCGCTGCTGCGCGAGCGCTGGTTCCACGGCTACCGGCGGGACTTCGAGCCGCTGACGCGCGAGATGTTCGAGTTGTTCGGCCTGATGCCCACGCCGGGCGACAGCCACCTGTGCGAGTTCCTGCCTTTCGTGACCGACCCGATCCGCAAGCCGTGGGAGAAGTACCACCTCAAGCTGCAAAGCTGGGAGGGCAACCGCCGCCGCCGCGCCGAGCGTTGGGCGCTCGTGCAGTCGATCCTGGACGGCGAGACGCCGGTGGACAAGCTGCGCGACGTATGGCAGTTCAACATCCTGGAGGAGCCGGTCGCGGAGATCATCACGGCGATCACGTTCAACGACAACATCTATTTGCAGCAGTTGAACATCCCGAACAACGGCGGCCTGATCCCGAACCTGCCCACCGACACCATCGTGGAGGTGCCCGGCGTGCTGTCGGGCCTGGGCGTGCAGGGGCTTGGGTTCGCGCCGCTGCCGCCCGCCATCGCGGAGCTGTGCCGCCGTGAGCTGGAGCTGTCGTCACTGGTGGTCGAGGCCGCCGCGACCGGCGACCGCACGCTTGCGATCCAGGCGCTGCTGCTCGACCCGATGGTGGACGACATCGACACGGCGCGCGCCATCTTCGAGGACTTCCGCCGCGAGTTCGCGGAGTACCTGCCGCAGTTCGCGTAGCGGAGGGGCGGGATACGGCCGGGTTTCATGCGGTTTATAAAATGATCCGGTCATCGGTGAGACCTCACCCCCCGGCCCCCTCTCCAGTCGGGGCTGGAGAGGGGGAAAAGAACACCGTGTAGGGGCGGGTTTCCAACCCGCCCTCACCCTACAGGTCAAAACCGGGTGATTCACAAGGAGCACGTACCATGAAAAAAGTCTTTGTCATCGAGCCGGAGGACAACGTCGGGACCGCCGTCGGCGAGCCGATCCGGGCCGGTGAGACGGTCGGCACGGAGGGCCGCGTCACCGGCGTGACGGTCGTCGCCCGCGCGGACATCCCCTACGGCCACAAGATCGCACTGACCGACATCCCGCAGGGCGCGCCGGTGATCAAGTACGCCCTGAGCATCGGCAGTGCGTTGCACGACATCAAGGCCGGTGACCACGTCCACGTCCACAACGTCGAGAGCAATCGCGGGCGCGGCGACCGCGCCGCACAGCAAAAGGTCGAGGAGGCGGCGCAATGACCGAGTTCTGGGGATACGTCCGGCCGGATGACTCGGTGGGCGTGCGCAACCATGTCCTGATCCTGTCCAGCACCGTCTACGCCAACAAGGTGTGCGAGCACGCCGCCAGCCTGATCCACGGCGCGGTGGCGATCACGCACCCGCTGGGCCGCTGCCAGGTCCGCCCGGACCTGCGCATGACGCGCCGGTTCCTGTCGAACACCGGCATGAACCCGAACGTCGGCGCGGTGATCGTCGTCGATCACTTCCGCGAGGAGGGCGCCACCGCCGAGGATATCGCGGACGACATCGTGCAGGCGACGCATAAGCCGGTGGCCGTGGTGAACATCCGCAGCGCGGGCGGCGCGATCGCGGCGCTCGAAAAGACGCTGCGCTACGCCGCCGACTTCACGCGCGAGCTGAGCGACCTGCGGCGCGAGCCGGTCCCGCTCTCCCGGCTGCTGTTCGGGACGGAGTGCGGTACGTCCGACACGACCTCCGGGCTGGCGAGCAACCCGGCGACCGGCATCTGCTCGGACCTGATCATCGCGCAGGGTGGGCGCTCGATCATGGCCGAATGCACGGAGTGGATGGGCTGCGAGGAATGGCTCACGAGCCGCGCCGCCACGCCCGCCATCGCGGAACAGATCATCGCAGGCGTGCAGCACATGGAGCAGCGCGCGCTGGCGAGCGGCGAGGACATCCGCGGCTCGCAGCCGACCGGCGATAACATGGTCGGCGGCCTGACGACCATCGAGGAAAAATCGATGGGCGCGGTCAAGAAGGGCGGCAGCGCCCCGATCGTGGGCTATCTGGATGTGGCCGAGATCCCGACCGACACCACGCCCGGCCTGTACGTGATGTACGGTCCCGGCCACGGCGCGGAGTCGATCAGCAGCATGGCGGCGGCGGGCTGCCAGGTGCTCGTCTTCTCGACGGGCGGCGGGCACACGTCCTCGCACCCGATCATGCCCACCATCAAGGTCACCGGCAACGCCGAGTCGTACCGGCTGATGCAGGACACCGTCGAGCTTGACGTCAGCGGCGTGCTGCGCGGCGAGCTGTCGCTGGAGGAGGCCGGGCAGCGCATCTTCGACGAGGTGCTGGCCGTCGCCAACGGGCGCCTGACGAAGTCCGAGGTGCTCAAGGACGACAACAGCTTCGCCATCCACCGGATCGGCATCAGCATCTGAGAACGTGGTAGTATCAAGGGCAGGGAGAGCGGGCCACCCCTGCCCTTTTTGCTTGCCACGCGCCGCCCCGCACCGGGCGCGGCTACGCTGCCGGAGGATGCACATCATGGACGACACACAGGTAAAGGCGAACGTGGGGCGCTGGTTCGGCTTCGCGGACACCTACGACCGCTACCGGCCCCAACCCCCGGCTGCGGCCGCCGACCTGCTCATGCGGCTGGCCCAGACCGACCGCCCGGCGCTGGTGGTTGACCTCGGCGCGGGCACCGGCCTCTCGACGCGCCTCTGGGCGGGGCGCGCCGCGCAGGTGATCGGCATCGAGCCGAACCCGGACATGCGCCGCCAGGCGGAGGCGCAGACGGACGCGCCGGAGATCACCTACCGCGAGGGCGTCAGCACCGCGACCGGCCTGCCCGACGCCTGCGCCGATATCGTGGTCGCGTCCCAAGCGCTGCACTGGATGGATCCGGGGCCGACCTTCGCGGAGGTCGCGCGCATCCTGCGGCCGGAGGGCGTGTTCGCCGCCATCGACTGCGATTGGCCGCCCGCCGTGCATTGGGAGGCCGAGATAGCCTACAACGCGTGCATGCAGCGCGCCATCGAGGTCGAGGCGGCGCTCGGCCTGCGCGAGAACGTCACGCAGTGGGCGAAGGGCGAGCACCTGGACCGCATCCGCGCCAGCGGCCAGTTCCGCTACGTGCGCGAGGTGACGCTGCACAGCGTCGAGATGGGGGACGCCGACCGGCTGGTGGGGCTGGCGTTGAGCCAGGCGCGCGTCTCTCGCCCCCTCATGCACGGCGCGACGGAGGAACAGATCGGGCTGGCGGCGCTGCGCGAGGTCGCCCGCCGCACGCTCGGCGACGAGCCACGCCCGTGGTATTTCAGCTACCGTGTGCGCCTGGGGATCAAATAGTAGGACCGGATAGCAGGACCGGAAGGACGGCACGCCTCCATGCCCACGCTCCAACTGCCCTACGGCCGCGGTCACCTGGACCTGACCCTGCCGGACGGCCTTCACGTCGAGGTGATCGCCCCGCGCCCGGCACCGCCTGCGGAGGATCCGCAGCGCCTCGCCGCCCGCGCCCTGGCCGCGCCGGTCGGGGGCGTGCGGCTGGCGGACTTCGCCGGGGCGCGCTCGGCGGCGATCGCCATCAGCGACAAGACGCGCCCCTTCCCGCTGCCCGTCCTGCGCGCCCTGCTCGACGCACTGGCTGACCTCGGCCTGCCCCCGGAGGCGATCACGCTGCTGATCGGGACCGGCACGCACACGCCGATGCCGCCCGAGGAGTTCCCCGCCGTGGTGCCGCCCGACCTGCTGGCGCGCCACCCGGTTTACTCGCACGACTGCGACGCGCCGGACCTCGTCGCGCTCGGGGTCACGTCGCGCGGGACGCCCGTCACGGCCAACCGGCGCTACATGGCCGCCGACCTGCGGCTGGTGGTCGGCAACATCGAGCCGCACCAGTTCATGGGCTTCTCCGGCGGCGTGAAGGGCGCCGCGATCGGACTGGCCGGGCGCGAGACGATCAACCGCAATCACGCCCTGCTGCTCGATCCGCGCGCCGACCTCGCCCGCTACGACGATAACCCCATGCGCCAGGAGGTGGAGGAGATCGGGCGCATGATGGGCGTGCATTTCGTGGTCAACGCCGTGCTGGACCGCGCCAAACAGGCCGCGCACGTGCTGGCCGGGGATCCCGTCGCGGTGATGCGGGCCGGGATCCCGCTCGTGCGCGCGCTGTACGAGTTCGAGGTTGAAGCGCCGTTCGACGTGGTCATCACCGCGCCCGGCGGGCACCCCAAGGACATCAACCTGTACCAGGCGCAGAAGGCGCTCGGCCACGCGATCCGGATCACGCGCGAGGGCGGCACGGCGATCCTCGTCGCGGCGTGCCCGGAAGGGACCGGCAGCGCCGGGTACGAGGCGTGGATCGCCGGGATGCGCGATCATCACGCCGTGCTGGAGCGCTTCGCCCGCGAGCCGTTCCGCCTGGGGCCGCATAAGGCGTTCCAGCTCGCGCGGGACGCGGTGCGGGCGCGGCTGCTGCTCGTCTCCGAGAGATCGGAAGAGCACACGTCTGAACTCCAGTCACCGCTCATTATCT
>CAZGLU010000049.1:0-11600 GCA_964526095.1 uncultured Anaerolineaceae bacterium
CCCCCCTATCCTACACTCTTTCCCTACACGACGCTCTTCCGATCTCAGCCGGACGCTGCCATCCTCGCTGGCCGACGCCAGCAACCCGCCGTCTGTGGAGAACGCGAGGTCACGCACCGCCCCGGTGTGCCCGGTGGCGGTCACCTGATGCTCCCAGTCCACGGTGACGCGCTCCTCCGTAACCGTCACGTCTATCGCGTACAGATCCACTGCACCCGTCTCGTAGCCGATGGCGAGCAGCCAACGCCCCTCCGTCTCCGCCAGCGGCCCAAACGCCACGCTGCTGACGGGTACCTCGTTGTCGATGGTCGTCAGCCGGGTGCCGGTGCGCGTGTTCCAGATGTCCACCACGTCGCTGGCCGACGCGACTAGGAGCAGGTCCGGGCTGACCGCCACGCTGTTGATCGGCTGGTCCGTGTCGCTGTCCATCACGATCACGTCCAGGCCGCGCGGGACGATCTGGAAGAAACGCACGTCCCCGTTTTGCCCGCCGGTCGCCAGGAACGTCACCCCGCCGCTCGATGCGGCCGCCAGCGCCGTGACCGGCTCCCCGGTCTCGTACCGCTCCGGCTCGGCCTGCGGCGCGGTGGGCGAGAAGACCAGCACGCCGCCCGCCTCGCCGCTGGAGACGGCGATGATCGCATCCCCGCCCGGCGACCAGTCAGCGGTCGCGGTCGCGCCGGCGCCCGCGTCCAACTGCGCCAGCTCCGTGACCTGATCCACGTTCCCGGCGGTGATCGGGCTGCCCGCCGCCAGGACCGCGCCGCTTCCGGAGCCAGGCCCCTCCTGCGTGGGGTAGCTGCTGCACAGCAGAAGCTGCGAGCCGTCGGCAGCCGCGCGGTAGTCGTACGTCGTGCCGTCATAGCTGAGCACGATCACGTAGCCGGGGGTGACGACCTGCTCGTAGGCTTCGCCCTCCTGCGGACAGCCCAGGCTGGTATCCCCGAACTGCGTCTCGGCCCAACTGTACGACGCCAGGTTTTCCAGGACGAGGGCCTCGCCCAACCGCTCGCTGAGGTCGGCCAGCGCCTCGCTCACCACGTCCGGATCGTCCTGTGCGAAAAGCGGCGCGGCCGGAAGGGCCGCGATCAGGGTCACAAGCAGCGCAGCACGCGCGAGTTTGGCTAAGAGCATACCGGTATTCCTCCCAGGCTTCTGGTATCTAATGGCATCTAAACGACCTGCACGGCGCAGGTCCTGAACAGGTTGTAGCAAAGGATCAGCCAACCGGGCGATTGGAGGGGAAGCGGTGCGCCACGGGGCGGAGCGTGATCTCGTCGATCTCGGTGCCCCATACGCTGCCATCGACGACGCGCACCTCGAGCAGGTGCAGGCCGCGCGGCAGGATGAACGGCCCGCTCTCGTAGCCGACGATCGTGCCGAAGTCCGCCGCCGTGCCCTTCTGGACCATCGTGTGGCTGACGGTGCGCCCGTCGATGCTGACTTCGATCGTCTGCACGCCCCAGCCGCTGTTGAGGAAGTAGACCTCGACCCGGTACAGCCCACCGGCGGCGATCATGGTGCTGCGGGCCTGACCGTTGCGCAGGTGGACCGTCAGGCTGCCCTGTGCGTCGCGGCGAAGCTGCAAGCTGCCCTCGCCGCGCATGGTCTCCACCGGCACGCGGATTGGCTGCGGCGGCGTGTGGGTCCGGAACATGATCGGCAGGGCGCGCAACGACCCCAGCACGGTCAGGCGCCAGTGGGGGACCCATACCTCCTGCCCGTTCAGCCGCGACCGCAGCCAGGCGTCCGTCCCACGCGAGGAGCGCCCATCGACCACGATCAGGCTGCCGGGCGTGAGGTAGCCCGCGATGGGATAGAACGTCGAGGGGCCGCTGCGGACGAAGACGACCTGCCGCCCATCGACCACGGCCAGCGTCCCGACCGGCGGCCCGCCCTGGGCGCGCGCGGTTCGCGGCGGGGGCAGCAGCCCGAACGTCAGCGTGACAGCCAGCACGAGTGCGGCGAAAATCGGTCCTTGCTTGCGTCGCGGCACGTGCTCCTCCTGGGCGCAACCGCCCGTGTGTTGACCCCTTTACCCTTAAGTTTAGCATTAACCGGCGCCGGGTTTCCTGTGTTTCCACGGCGGGTGCCCTGTGCCGGTTCGGCGGGGGATGCGAGGAACGGGAGCCACCCCACCTGTTGCGCCTGCGTGCAAACGGGCTACAATGCGGCCACCAACAGCATCCGAGGCCGGCCCAGTGCGACCGGGGAATGGGTCCGCCATGACGGAGATCGATTGTCCACCCACCTATATCGAAGTGAATCTGGACGCCATCGGGCACAACGTCCGCGCCATTAGGGCGCATATTGGGGCGGGGGTGCGCTTCCTCGCCGTGGTCAAAGGGAATGCCTACGGGCACGGTGCGGTTGAGGTGTCCCGCGCCGCGCTGGAGAGCGGGGCGGATGGGCTGGCCGTGGCGCGGGTCGACGAGGGCGCGGCGCTGCGTGAGGCCGGGATCAGCGCGCCGGTGCTGGTCATGAGCCACACGACGCCCGCCGAGGCGGCGTCCGTCGCCGGACATGACCTGACGCTGACCGTCACGGACCTCGACACCGCGCGGGCCTTCGCGGCGCGGTGCGCGGCGTTGGGCCGGGCCGCCACCGTCCACGTGCAGGTCGATACGGGCATGGGGCGCTACGGCCTGCTGCCGGGCGAGGTCGTCCCGTTTTTTGACTCCCTCACCGCGATCCCCAACCTGACCGTCACGGGCATCTTCAGCCACTTCGCTGTGGCCGACGCGGCTGATCAGACCTTCACGCGCCAGCAGCTTGCCACGTTCCAGGACGTGCTGACCGGCCTCGAGGCCGCCGGGTACCCACGCCCGCCGATGTGCCACATCGCCAACAGCGCCGCCGCGCTGGACCTACCGGCGGCCCGCCTCGACGCGGTGCGCATCGGCATCGCGCTGTACGGCCTGCATCCCTCCGACGAGGTGCCAACGCGCGTGCCGTTGCAGCCCGCGCTCTCGCTCAAGAGCCGCGTGGCCCGCGTGCGCACCCTGCCGCCGGGCGCGAGCGTGAGCTACGGGCGGACGTTCATCGCCCCGCGTGAGACGGTCGTCGCGCTGGTCCCGGTGGGCTACGGGGACGGCTACCACCGCATCCTGTCGAACCGGGCGGCGGTGCTGGTCAACGGGCGGCGTGCGCCGCTGATCGGGCGCGTGTGCATGGACCAGTTCTCCGTCGATGTGACGGACGCCGGGCCGGTAGCCCCTGGCGACGAGGTCGTGTTGATCGGGGAGCAGGGGACGGCGAGCATCCGTGCGGAGGAGGTCGCGCGCTGGGCGGACACGATCAACTACGAGGTGACGACGTCCCTCCTGCCGCGCCTGCCGCGCCTGTATCGCCGGAGCGGGACGCTGATGCCGCCGGACGTGGCTTGAGCGCGGTGCGGCCTCGCCCCCGGCGTTGAGATCAGATAGGGGCGGGTGTGATGCCCGCCCCTGTGCGTGTGCCCCGCTTGCGCGGCGATGGTAAGCCTAGTACCGGATCGAAACGCTGCGGCCCGACTGTGCGGACTCCACGATCGCGTCGCAGATCACGGCGTTGCGGTAGCCGTCCTCGAACGTCGCGCCGTAGGGGGCGACATCCTTGTTGTTCACGATCGCGTCGAAGAAGTGGTGGAACTCGTGGACAAACGAGTGCTCCCAGCCGATCATGTGCCCGTGCGGCCACCAGTTCTCCCAGTAGGGATGGTAGCCCTCGCTGATCAGCGCGGTGTGGAAGCCGCGCGTCTCCTTCGGATCGTCGTCCTTCCAGAAGACGTTCAACTCGTTGAGCCGCTCCAGGTTGAAGCTGATCGAGCCGTTTTCGGCGTTGATCTCGAACGAGTTGTAGTTCTTGCGGCCCTGCGCGAAGCGTGACGCCTCCAGCGTGCCCAGCGCGCCGCCCTCGAACTCGAACAGCGACACGAAGGCATCATCTACGTCCGACGGGATCATGCGGTTCGGGTCGTCCCCAGAGGGGCGCTCGCTGATCCAGTTCTGGGTCATGCCCATGACCGTCTTCGGCTCGCCGACCAGGAAGCGGGCCAGGTCGATGATGTGGGAGCCGAGGTCACCCAGCGCGCCGCTGCCCGCGACGTCCTTCTGGAAGCGCCAGCTTGTCGGCATGGCCGGGTCCATACCCCATTCCTGGAGGTAGACCGCGCGCCAGTGGTAGATGCGGCCCAGGCGCCCGCTCTCGATCAGCCGCCGCGCCTGCACGATGGCGGGCACGAAGCGGTAATTGAAGGCGACCATGTGCTTGACGCCCGCCTTTTGCACTGCGTCGAGCATGGTCTTCGCCTCCTCGGCGGTGCGGGCGAGCGGCTTCTCGCAGAAGACGTGCTTGCCCGCCTCCGCCGCCGCGATGCACGGCTCGGCGTGGGCGTCGTTCGGGCCGCCGTTGTCGAAGACCTGCACGGCCTCGTTTTGCAGCATCTCGCGCCAGTCGGTGTAGGCGTGCTCGTAGCCGTAGCGTTTGGCGGCGGCCTGGGTCGCCTCGGCGTTGCGCCCGGCGATCCCGACCAGGCGCGGGATCGCGACCGGCGGATACATCATGTAAGGCAGCTTCTTGAAGGCGTTCGAGTGGGCCTTGCCCATGAACGCGTAGCCCAGCATCCCGATGCCGATCGTCGGCGCCTCGCCTTCAGCCTGCGCACCGGCCATACTGGTGAAACCGACTTGCTCGCCCATCGTGTGGCTTCCTCCCGTTAGGTTCGCGATGCAAAAGCGGAATCAAACGCCTGCGCGGCGGGCGTGAACTCCATCCGCCGCACGTACTCGCAGGCATCCTTCGCCCCGTACTCCCGATCCATGCCGGTGTCTTCCCACTCGACCGACAGCGGCCCCCGATAGCCGATGCGGTTCAGCGCCCGGATGATGCCCTCCAGATCCACGTCGCCGTGCCCCGGCGAGACGAAGTTCCAGCCGCGCCGACTGCTGCCGAACTGGAGGTGCGAGCCGAGGATGCTGTTGCGCCCGTTCAGGTACAGCTTCGAGTCCTTGACGTGGACGTGGAAGATGCGGTCCGGGAAGGCGTAGATGAACTCGACCGGGTCGAACAACTGGTGGACGAAGTGGCTCGGGTCGAAGTTGAAGCCGAAGGCCGGGTGCAGATCGACGGCCGCGAGCGCACGCTTGGCGGTGTGGATGTCGTACGCGATCTCGCTCGGGTGGGCCTCCAGGGCGAAGCGCACACCCTCCTGCCCGAACACGTCGAGGATGGGGGTCCAGCGCTCGGCGAACTCGCGGTAACCGGCGTCGATCATGGCGTCGGTCGTCGGCGGGAAGAAGTAGAGCATGTGCCATACCGGGCTGCCGGTGAAGCCCGTGACCACGTCCACGCCCATCAGTTTCGCGGCGCGGGCCGTGTTTTTCATCTCCTCGGCGGCGCGCTGCCGCACGCCCTCCGGGTCGCCGTCGCCCCACAGCCGGTCGGGCAGGATGCCCCGGTGGCGCTCGTCGATGATCGCGTCCGCGACGCACTGGCCGACGAGGTGCGCGCCGAGCGCCCAGCACTTCAGGCCGTGCTTGGCGAGGATGTCCTTGCGGCTCTGCACGTAGCTGTCGTCCTCAAGCGCCTTGTCTACCTCAAAGTGGTCGCCCCAGCAGGCGATCTCCAGCCCGTCGTACCCGAACGAGGCGGCCTTCTCGGCCACGGTGTCGAGCGTCAGGTCGGCCCACTGGCCGGTAAAGAGTGTGAGCGGTCGTGCCATAACCTTATCCCTCCACAAAGTAAAGATCTCTACCACAAGAATTCAGGCTGCCGCCCTGCGCGCCCCGGCGGGGCAGCATCCTGTGACGGCCTCCTAGCCCGGCGTCAGCTCCGAGACCTCCGCCGCCCCGGTGACGACCGGCTCGGCGGCGGCGCGGTGCGGGCCCGGTGAAGCCAGTTCCCGCACGATGAGATATACCACGCTTGCCGGGATAAGCGCGAGCAGCACGAACGCCGGGATCCGCGTGGTCCGGTATTCGCTCATGGCCTGTTCGGCGGTGGCCTCGCGCTCTGCGTCATCCATCATCAACTCCCAGATCTGAGCGTTGATGCCGTAAGGCTCTACCGGCTCCGAGTTCAGGATCAGCCCTCCGGCCAGCAGCGCCCAGACGACCCCGCCCGCGACCAGGCCGATGATGTGCGCCCGGCGCGTCAGCGGGGGAACAGGCTCTCGGCTGCTTAATGGTACCACGTGGCTCCAGATAATGAACGCCAGCGTGGAGAACAGAAGCAGCAGGAAGCCGTACTCGTAGGCGAACATCTTCCAGCCCTGGAACAGTGCGACGACGCCGAGCACGATGCCCCCGACGATGATCGCCTCGATCGGGCGGTAGGTGCGGGCCGGGACGCGCTTGCTCACCAGGAGCGTGATCGCCACCACCACGTAGATGTACACGAGCAGGATCGACACGAACCCGGCGACGAAGGGGATCGCCTTGATCAGCACCTCATCCTGCTGCTCCTGGGAGAGCGCCTCCGAGGTGTACAGGCTGAACAGCCCGCCGAAGGCCAGGACGAGGGCGATGGCGATCCCAAAGCGGATGGCGATCCGGAACAGTCGATGCTTCATCCCATTCATCTTTCGACTCGCGTGCCGTGCGGCACGGCGCGCTGCCTCACGACAACGTCCACTCCGGCAGGTTCATGCGCTCGCCGCCCTTCAAGGCGGACTCGTGCGCGAGGATGCCCACGGCGGTCCAGTTCGCGGACTGACGCGCGTTCGGGAACGGCTCGCGGTCCTCCACGATGCTCATCAGGAACTGGTGCGCCAGATGCGGGTGAGAGCCACCATGCCCGGCGCCCTGGATGAACGACAGGTGCTGCTGCTCGCCGCCGTACACGCCCTTGGTCGTGAAACCCTGGATCGGCTCCGGCAGCAGGTGCGCGAAGTCCAGCACGTCGACGCGGTGCGGCGTCTCCCCGATATGGACGACCGGCGGCTCGTGCTCGATCAGCGGCCACTCGAACGACATCTTGCTGCCGTAGACGTCGAAGCTCTCGCGGTACTGGCGTGCGGTGTTGAACAGCGAGCGCATCACCTCCGCGACGAGGTCCGAGTCGTGCAGCTTGATGTGCGCCGATTCGACGGCGAACGGCGAGTTGTACTTGGGGATCAGGTGTTCCTGGATCCGCCCTGACCCGAAGCAGGAGACGTATTCGGCGTCCTTACCGGCCAGCGCCAGGCACGGGCTGACGACGTGCGTCGCGTAGTGCATCGGCGGCAGGCCCTCCCAGTAGCCCGGCCAGCCGAGCATTTCCTGCTGGTGCGTGGCGCGCAGGTATTGGATGCGCCCCAGCTTGCCGGTCTCGTACAGTTCCTTGACGTAGAGGAATTCGCGCGAGTAGATGACCGTCTCCATCATCATGTACTTCTTGCCCGTCTCGCGCTGGGCCTCCACGATGGCCCGCAGCTCCTCCAGGGTGGTGCCCATCGGGACGGTGCACGCGACGTGCTTGCCCGCCCGCAGCCCCGCCACGCTCATGCGGGCGTGCTCGTGGATCGGCGTGTTGATGTGCACCGCGTCGATGTCCGGGTCTTGCAACAGCTCGTCATAGTCGGTGTAGCGCTTCTCTACGCCGAACGCGTCGCCCACGGCGTTCAGTTTTTCCGGCGTGCGCTGGCAGATCGCCGCCATGTTCGCGTTCGGATGGCGCTGGTAGATCGGGATGAACTCCGCCCCGAAGCCCAACCCGATGATCGCGACGTTGATCTTCTTCTCGGCCATCATGCTGCTCCTCTCGTTCGGGTGCGCGCCGCGCTAGCTCAGTAACTGCTTCAGGAAGCGCAGGCCCTCTGCGGCCAGCGCGTCCTGCGACTCGGCCAGATCGCGCCAGATCGCCGCCGCGCGGGCGATGCTCTTGACCTGGCTGGTGAAGGACTCGATCACCACCGGGCCGTCGTAGCCGATCGCCTTGAGCGCCGCCGCGACGTCGCCCCACGGGACGTGGCCGGAGCCGGGCGCGCCCCGGTCGTTCTCGCAGGCGTGGACGTGCGCCAGACGCGGCCCCACCGCGTGGATCGCCGCGCCGAGTGACCGTTCCTCGATATTCATGTGGAAGGTGTCGAGCATGATGCGGCAGGCCGGGTGATCGACGCGGTCCACCACCTCGATCGCCTGCGCGGCGAGGTTGATGAAGCTCGTTTCGAAGCGGTTGAGCGGCTCGATGCACAGCACCGCGCCCTGATCGCCCGCGTAGGCGGCGAGGTCGCTGAGCTGCTGCACGAGCAGGTCCGTGTCGCGGCGGCGCTCGTCGTCGGTGGCCTGCCACACGCGGCCCACCGACGAATACAGCGGCCCGGCGACGTTGGTCCCGCCGAGCTTCCGCACCGCGTCCACGCAGTGCTTGAGGTACGCCATGCCGCTGTCACGGATGGCCGCGTCCGGGTGGATCAGGTCGCGGTCTGGCCCCATCGCGGCGCACACGCTGACGCCCATGCCGTGATCGCGGATGACCTGCCCGGCGCGTTCGTAGTCGATCAGCGTCGTGTCCTCCAGTGGGACCTCAAACCATTCCGCCCCCAGCGAGCGGGCGAGGGGCACCAGCCGCTCAATGTCGGCGGTGGTGAGCGGGGCCACCCAGATCCAGGCGTTCACTCCAAATTTCATTTCAGCCTCCAAAAAAGCGTGCAGCAGCCGGACACGCCAGGCCCCGGACGGATCATACGCCGATGCGATCCCCGTCCGGTGTGAAGTAGTGCACGCGCTCCCGCGCGATGTCGAACGCGATCGAGTCCCCGATCTTCCAGTCGGTCAGGCCGGGGACCATGCTCAGGAACGTCTGCTGGCCCGCGCGGATGTGGATCACCGTCTCGACGCCGAGCGGCTCCGTCAGGATGACCTCGCCGCGCAGCGCGCCGTTCGGGTCGGGGCGCACGTCCTCCGGGCGGATGCCGAGCAGCAGCGCGGACGGCAGGGCTGCCGGGTCCTCCACCGGCAGGCGGATCGTGCTGTCTTTGACGAACAGGCTCCCGTCCTCGCGCACGGCTGGCACGAGGTTGATGCGCGGCAGCCCGACGAGCTGCGCCACGAAGGTGGACACCGGGCGGTCGTAGATGTCGTGCGGGGTGCCGATCTGGACGATACGGCCCTTGCGCAGCACGCCGATCCGGTCGGCCATCGTCAGCGCCTCGATCTGGTCGTGCGTGACGAACAGCGTTGTGCTCTGCTGCGTTTTTTGCAGGTGTTGGATCTCGACGCGCAGCGCCTCGCGCAGCTTGGCGTCCAGGTTGGAGAGCGGCTCGTCCATCAGGAAGACGCGCGGCTGGCGCACGATCGCGCGCCCGATCGACACGCGCTGCATCTCGCCGCCCGACAGGTGCGCCGTCTTGCGCTCAAGCAGGTGCGTGATGCGCAGCTTCTCGGCGGCCTCCCGCACGCGCCGGTCGATCTCGTCCTTCGGCAGTTTGCGCAGGGGCGAGCGCAGCGGGAACGCCAGGTTGTCGTACACCGATTTGCCGGGATAGAGCGAGTACTGCTGAAACACGAACGCCACATCCCGGTCGGCGGGGGTGAAGTCGTTAACCACCGCGTTATCGAACCGCACATCGCCCGCGTCCTGGCGCTCCAGCCCGGCGATGATCCGCAACGTGGTCGTCTTCCCCGCGCCGGTGTGCCCCAACAGGACGAAGAACTCGCCGTGCCCGACCGAGAACGTGACGTCGTCCAGCGCGACAACGTCCTTGAACCGCTTGGTGATGCCCTCTAACGTGATGTTGCTCATGCGGGCACCTCCCGCCTGATAGCCAGCCCGGTCTTCGGGTCGAAGAAGCGCACCATGGCGGGGTCGAGGTCGAAGCGCACCACTGAGTCCAGCGGGTAGCTCTCCTGACGGCTGCCGCGCACGTGGATGATCGTCTCGCACACGTCGAGGTGCAGCATGGTGTAGGCGCCGTGCAGGTCGCTGGCGTACACCGTCGCCGGGAGCAGCCCGTTCGCAGACACCGTCGCGGCCTCCGGGCGGAAGCCCAGGATCACCTCGCCCTCGCCGCCCAGCGCGCGCCCCAGGGCGGGCACCCACTCCGGCGGGACCGGGTACGCGCCGCAGTCCGGCAGGGTGACGGCCCCTCCCGCGTAGTGGCCGGGGACGAGGTTCATGCCGGGGCTGCCGATGAACGTCGCGACGAACAGGTTGGCGGGATCGTGGTAGATCGTGCCCGGCGTGCCGACCTGCTGCACAAGCGCATCGGACATCACGACGATGCGGTCGCCCATCGCCATCGCCTCGATCTGGTCGTGTGTGACGTAGACCGTGGTGGCGTGCTGGTCGATGTGCAGCCGCTTGATCTCGGCGCGCATCGTCTCGCGGAAGTCGGCGTCCAGCGCGCCCAGCGGCTCGTCCATCAGGAAGGCGGCAGGCCGCCGCACAAGCGCCCGCGCCAGCGCGACGCGCTGCTGGTCGCCGCCGCTGAGCGCGGCGGGGCGCAGGTGCAGGATGTCCTCGATCTGGAGCAGTTGCGCGACCTCCGCCACCCGCCGGTTGATCGTCTCGCGTGATTCGCCCTGGGCCTGGAGCGGGAACGCGATATTCGCGCGGACGCTCAGGTGCGAGTACAGCGCGAAGAACTGGAAGACGAAGGCGATGTCGCGCTCGCTCGGGTGCGCCCAGGTGACGTCCCGCCCGTTGAGCCAGATCTCGCCCCCGCTGACGGCTTCCAGGCCGGAGATCATGCGCAGGGTCGTGGTCTTCCCGCAGCCCGACGGCCCGAGCAGCACGACGAACTCACCATCCTGGATCGTGAGGTCCATCGGCTTGACCGCCGGGACCTCGCCAAAACGTTTCTCAACCTGTCTAAGCTCGATCGTTGCCATACAGATGGTCCAGTCCCCTCACGCAGCCCACACGACGCTTAGCCCTGCCGGATCGCGCCGAACGTCACGCCGCGCAGCAGGTACCTGCGCAGCGCGAACGTGACGATCACGACCGGGATCAGGAAGCCCAACGAACCGGCGGCGATCGCCGCCCACTCGATGCCGCCCGTGCCCAGCACCGACGGGATGCTCGGTGGGGCGGTGCGTGCCCGGTCCGCCGTGAGCATGAGCGCAAAGGCGTATTCGTTCCACGCAAAGATGAAGCAGAAGACGGTCGTGGCGGCGATGCCCGTCACGGCCTGCGGCAGCACGACGCGCCCGAAGGCTTGCAGCCGCGTGTAACCATCGACCAGCGCGGCCTCCTCGTACTCGCGGGGGATCTCGTCGATAAAGCCCTTGAGCAGCCACACCGAGAACGACAGGTTGAACGCCGTGTACAGGATGATCATGCCCACGTAGGTATCGTACAGACCCAGCTCCCGGTACATCAGGAAGATCGGGATCGTGACGACGACGGGCGGCAGCATACGCGTGCTGAGGATGAAGAACAGCAGGTCGCCCTCACCGGGGATCTTGAAGCGGCTGAAGGCGTAGGCCGCCAGCAGCCCCATGCCTACCGAGGTGATCGTGGACGCCGTAGCGATGATGACCGAGTTCCGCAGGCGCTTGACGTAATCGCTCTGGCCGATGATCGCCTGCCCGCGCTCCAGCATGACCTCGTCCGCCCAGTTCAGGTCCTCGCGCTGGCGATATTCCGCGATCTGCGAGATCGGAAGAGCGTCGTGTAGGGAAAGAGTGTAGGATAGGGTG
>CAZGLU010000050.1:0-11315 GCA_964526095.1 uncultured Anaerolineaceae bacterium
CCCCGATGAAGATGCTGATCCCCACCAACGCGGTTCGCGCCTTGCGTGCCGCGATATCGCGCAGGATCTTGCGCCAGCGCGTCCCCAATCGTATAGCCAACCGCCCTCTCCCGAAGCTGTGTCTGCGGGCCATTACCGTGCGGTGATTCTAGCAGGTGTGCGCGTTGGACGCTTGTGGTATATGGGGCAGGTCCGGCCGGGCACGCGCTGGGCGCCCTGGTCGGTCGGTCGAGCGGGCGGGGGAATCTGACGGCGCTAGTACAGGTCTTCGTCGTCCTCCGGTGGGAAAGGAAGGCCGCGCTTGGGCTTGCGCCGCCCCGCGATGGCCTCGAACTGCGGGCCGAGCAGCGCCTTCATCACCACCGAGATCGCGACCAGGAACAACATGCCGGGCCACCAGAAGTTGGTCAGCGCCATCACGAAGATGCCGTAAATCCACACCGCGCCCTGCAACTTTTCGCCCAGCTTCTCCGGATTGAGCATGCCCTTCGCCAGCGTGCCGGTCCCGATCGCGCACAGGATCCACGGCCAGAAGCTGAGTTGCAGGACGTAGATCAGGCCGACGCCGACCATGATGGCAGCGGGGACGATCCACTCCGTCGAGAGGTTTTGGTCGTTTTTGCGCTTGTAGAGTGTCATGAAAGCAGCTCCCTACCATGGTTAACGGACTTGGGGCCGTTCTGGGGCAGGGCCTAGCGGCGCCTGCGCAGGTGGTGGCCGTTCGAGCTGTTCAACTCGGCGTGCAACGACCAGTCGTACTCGTCGTTTTCGTCGTCCGGGTCAGTGTCCCCGGCGTGGAACGCATCGGGCGGGACGGGCAGCGTCCGCTTGCGCTTGACCTTCTCCATGGCGCGGCGCTGCTTGTTCATCTCGTCCAGCTTGCTCGGATGCGCGATCGCCGTCAGCAGCGTGCTGGCCCCGGCCAGGACCAGGATGCCGGGGAAGATGAAGTTGGTCGCGACCAGAAACGGCAGCCCGATCATCCAGATCGTCATCTGCGCGACGACCCACAGCCCCAGCCATCCCTGATCGACCAGCAGGATCGGGATCACGGTGAGCCACACCAGGACGAGGATGCCGGGCCAGACCAGGTTGAGCATGAACAGCACGGCGAGGCCGAAAAGGAACATGGCCGCCATGAAGAGCGCCACGCGCTCGGTGATCGAAGGTCCGTCGTTGTTCATCGTCTGCTCAGCCTCCCCAAACGCGTTCGGATGCCGCCACCCCCTTCATGGCGTGCATCTCACTATAATGTGTACGTCAAAACTACCAGTTGGTTGCACATCCCCTCTGGCGGTATGATTGCCGTACGGGTCCAGGCCGGATGCACAGGGAAGGAAGGCAGACATGAGCGACTCGATCGCGCGGATGTCCGCACGGAAGCGCATCGCATTGGTGGCTCACGACGACCGCAAGCACGACCTGGTCGAGTGGTGCAAGTACAACCGCGACCGCCTGAGCCAGCATATCCTCTTCGGGACCGGCACCACGGCGAAGATCCTCCAGCGGGTGTTGGGCCTGGACGTGCACGCGTTCTACAGCGGGCCGTTGGGTGGCGACCAGCAGTTGGGCGCCAAGATCGTCCAGTCGGAGATCGACGTGCTGATCTTCTTCTGGGACCCGCTCGGCACGCACCCCCACGATCCGGACGTGCGCGCGCTGCTGCGCGTGGCGACGATGCAGAACATCCCGGTGGCGCCCAACCGGTCCACGGCGGACTTCATCTTCTCGTCGCCGCTGATGGACATCGACTACGAGCGCCACGTTTACGACTACGCGGCCCGCCTCACGCGCGAGCGCGTCCTCGAACAGATCGACATGCCGGGGGAGTAACGCATGGCGGAAGCGGACCGGGCCGGGGCCGCCCATGACGCGACCCCTGAGGCGGCGCGCGAGTTGACGCGTGAGGAACTCAGCGAGCTGGTCGAGCTGGTGCTGCTGGCCGGTCAGACCATGCTGCACGCGGGTGCGGCGAACTTCCGCACTGAGCAGACGATGGCGCAGATCGGGCTGGGCATGGGTGCGGACCGCCTGGAGCTGTACGTCACGCCGACGGGCATCATCGCCACCGCCGTCAGCGGCCACGAACAGCGCACGCGCGTGGGGCGGGTGGGGCCGCTCGGCGTCAACATGGCGCAGACGGTCGCGCTCAACCGGCTCTCGCGCCACATGGGCCTGATCGGCGGCACGCTGCCCGCCACGCGCCAGCAGATCCTGGCGATCCGGGCCGCGCCGCGCGAGCTGCCGCCCTGGGCCACGGGTCCGGCGGTCGGGGCGGCATGCGGCGCCTTCTCGCAGATCCTCGGCGGCGGGCCGGGCGAGTTCGCGGCGGCGGCGGCGGGCGCCTGGGTGGCGCAGTGGCTCCGGCTGTGGCTGCACCACAATCGCGTCAGCGCCTACGCCCTGACGGTGACCTGCGCCTTCTTCGCGTCGGTGGTGGCCTGGATCGTGTGCCGGATCGTCGATTCCCCGCGCCCGGACCTGGCGGTGATCGCGTCGGTGCTGCTGCTCGTGCCCGGCGTGCCGCTGGTGACCTCGGTGATCGACCTGACCAACCACGACCTGCTCTCCGGCCTGGCGCGCGCCGCGCTGTCGATCCTGCTGGCGCTCAGCATCGGCGTGGGCGTGATGCTCGCGCTGTGGGTCACGGGGCTGCGGATCCTGCCATGAGCGACGTCGCGCTGATCGAGCAGGGGTTCTGGGGCTTCATCGCGACGGCGGGCTTCGCGGTGCTGTTCAACGTCCCGACGCGCATGATCGCGATCTGCGGCGTGACGGGCGCGATCGGCCATATGTGGCGGCGCAGCCTGATGGCGCATGGCGTGGACGTGGTGACGGCGACCTTCGTCGGGGCGCTGGTGGTCGGCCTGTTGGGCTACACGCAGGCGCGCTTCTTCCACATGCCGCGCCTGATCTTCACCGTGACCGGCATCATCCCGATGGTGCCCGGCATCCCGGCGTTTGAGACGATGGTGTACTTCATGCGGGACGACATCGCGACCGGGCTGGAGAGCCTGGTGTTGACCGGGCTGATCGGCGGCGCGATCGCCGTGGGGCTGGTCACGGCGCGGCTGCTACTCTCCTATGGGGATCAAGAAACCACGCAGCAGGCGCGTGGTTTGTGGCAGCGCGGCGGCCCTCGCGACCGCGAGGGCTAGGCGCGGGGTTGTGGTTCGTGAGATCGGCGCCCGGCGTCTTGACCCCGGCAGGGCCGGTTCAGGGCCGAGAGCGTTCTAGCACTGGTCGGACTGCGGCCCGGCGTCGTCGTGGACCGAGTCGAGCGCCTGGTCGCGGTCCTGCGCGGCGGCGCTTTGATCGAGCCGCCGCTCGGCGAGTTCGGCGCGGGGCCGCACGTAGGGCGTGACCTCGTGCTCCGTGCTCGTCCGGCGGGCAGCCTGTTCGCGGAAATCACCGGCACGCGCGGCTTCACGCGGTTCGACAGCAATTAGCTCGTGCAGGGTGCGGCGGCGGTCTTGTTCCGGATCACCGCCGATCATTTCCCCATCCGGGATGGGACCGACATGGGCCTCAGCCTGGAACAACTCCGGGTCTGGACGTTCGCCCGGTCCAGGGATGTTATATCGTTCGGTCACCGTTGCTTCCTTAACACCACCCACGGGTTCGGTTTGGCTGCCCCCATTTTGACGCTAATCCCGGTAAAAAACAACCGCATCCGGGCGCTTTTGCGAGAAATTTATAGGTTTTTGGGGAATAAGTACTATTCGCCCTTTTAACCCGGTTGGTCCGCCCGGCGCGCTCTGTGAAGGGGATCCGGCGCTGCGGCGCATAGGTTGGCCCCCGCATACCGGAAAGCGGCCCCTGTGCAGCCCGTACGGATCGCACAACCCGATTCTGTTATACACTAGTAAAGTACCTGGAAACGGCGGGGTTCGGCTGCAACAAATGCAAAAGGATAGCGCATGATGAGAAAGTGGAAGCTGTACCTCATGGTCGGTGTGCTCATGGCTGCTCCGGCGCTGGCGTGTGGGTTCCCGCTGCCCGCCGGGACGGAGATGATGCGCATCAGCAAGGCGGTTTGCGCCGAGGGCGAAGCGCCGGAGACCTGCCAGGAGCGGCAGGACGCCTACCAACTGATGGGCAAGCTGCAAACGGCGGTCGTCACCGACCTGACCATGCACCTGTGGCTCGACACGGAAGGGGAGCAGCTCAGCGCGGACGTAACGGGCGAGTACGAGTACCAGTTGATCAGCGCCAACGTCGGGCTGGGGGCCAACCTCCACGCGCGGTGGGCGGATGGCGAGATCGTCCAGGGCACCGAGATAACCCCGCTGGACAACGTCGAGTTGATCGTGATCGGCGAGGACGCCTACCTCAGCGAGGACGGCGGCCAGTCGTGGGCGTCACAGGCGATGGACCCGAACACCCTGGTGGGATTGGGCATGTTCCTGGGCCTGGGTGGGCCGTTAGGTGCCTCGCTCGACCTGTACGCGGACCCGGCGATCTTCACGGTCACCGTCGGGCCGGACGTCGAGCTTGACGGACAGACGATGCACGTCCAAACGCTGGAAGTGGACCTGCAAAAGCTGTTGGGCACCCCGGCGGCGGCGCTGGGCCTGTTGGAGGACGGGCTGACCGCGGGCGGCGATATGCTCGACATGAGCATGGACGACCTCGGCATGTCCCCGCAGGAATTCGGCATGGTCCTGCCGATGCTGGCGCCGTTCCTGCAAGGGACCGCCTTCAGCACCACGCTCTACATCGGGGCTGACGACGGGTATATCCACTATGTCGAGGACAACTTCACGCTGGCGCTCGACCTGTCCGCGATGGACGCGACGCAGCAGCCGATGGGCCTGGAATACCGGCTTACCGGGCGGATCTCCGGCCATAACCAGCCGCTGACCATCACCGCGCCGGAGGACGTGACCGAGGGCAGCGGCGGCCTCTTCGGTGATAGTGGCCTGTTCGGCAGCGGCGGCGAAAGCGGCGGCCTCGGTGATTCGCTCTTCGGGTCCGGCGGGGCGGAATAAGCGCCGGGCGGGGCCGTCACTGAGTTGTTAACGGGTTTTTACGCTTTCTTTGTTGCGTGAGTTGCAGCCCGGCTACTATACTGGGACGAACGCCGGTGTGTGGCGGTTGTTTAGGCTGGTGCCCTACAATCTTCGTGGGACACCATTCACATAGCATCACCCGTGACGACCACAAGGAGGTCAAGAGCATCATGAAGTATTTATCGCGTTTGATGTCCATTTTACTCGTGATGGCTATCGTGCTGGGGGCCCCGGCCCTGACGGCGCTCGCGCAAGACGACAACCCGCTGTGTGAAGGGCTTGAAGCCGCTGATTGTGCCACGCTGAACAGCGCGGCTGCCGCGATGGCGGATGTTTCCTCATTCCGCATCCCCGCCTGGTCGGTGACGCTGGTCGGCTCGGATGGCAACGAGAATATTGATTTCGCCGCGAACGGCAGCGGCGAGGTGATGCTGCCAGCCGATCCCGCCACCCCGACCGAGGGCCTGCTGATCCACCTTGTGATCGATTCCGTGACCGCCACCACGCCGGACTCCGGCACGAAGTCGGGCAGCGCCGAGGTCCTGATCCTGGGCGACATGATCTACGTCAACCAGGACGGCCAGTGGTACGGCGAGCAGATGACGCAGGAAGACATCGAGGACCTGACCGGCACCTTCAGCATGGACGGCGGCGCAGCCTCGATGGACCTGGGCGCGCTAGGCATCGACGCGACCGGCATCATCAGCACCATGCGTGGTGCGGACGGCGAGCTGGAAGGTCAGGCGATGCAGAGCTACGTGACCACGGTTGACATCAACGCGTTGCTGATGGCGGTCTTCAGTTCACCGGCCTTTGGTGCGCTGATCGGCATGGGGCTGGGCGCCGATTCCGGCGAGATGGGCATGGACGAGATGACGCCCGAAGATATGCAGATGTTGGGCGCGATCTTCACGCCGATGCTGGCCGGTACGACGATCTCCTTCGAGCAGTGGGTCGGCGCGGACGACAACCTGATCCACCGGATCGCGCTGGACGCGGTGCTGAACTTCGACATGACGATGTTTGACCCCGAGGCGGGCAGCATCACGGGTGAGCTGCACTTCATGGCGGAACTGGGCGAGCACGGCGGCACCTTCACCGTCGAGCCTCCGGCAGACTATGCGCCGATGGAGGAGCTTGAGGAGGCGGGCGGCCTGCTCAGCGAGTTCTCGATGTAGCCTTTCGTAGCCTTTCCGGCTTGATCCTGAAACACCGGCCTCCCGCACAACGCGGGAGGCTTTGTTTAACGCGTGGGCGGCGTCCGGGCCGCAACCTGCACGCCGCCTGTCACGTAAAGGGAAGTAGGACCGCCGAGCGCGGGATTTGGGTTGACTCATCCCTGAGGAGGGCTGTACCAAATGAAGATCGGCGCACGACTTTTGTCTGTCTTGCTGCTCGTGAGTTTGATCGCGCTGGGCCTTGTGTCCACCGTAGCCGGGCAGGGCGATGACCTGACCTGCAACGGGCTTGACCCGGCGGATTGTGAGATCCTGATGGACGCCCAGCAGGCCACGTCGCGCGTGTACGCGGCCCGTGTGCCGTCCTGGTCGCTCGCGTTTGACGTCGTAGGCGTGGATGATCCGGGCCGGTTGACGGTGAGCGGGTCCGCCGCCTTCAGCCTGTCGGACGAGGTGGCCGCCGTCCTCAGCGACCTGCCTACCGGCCCGACGGTCGACATGACGTCGTACCTGACGCTGCTGGACACCCTCGACGCGGCCTGGATCGAGGGGCTGTTGAACGACACGCTGGCGTACGTGGCGCTGGACGAGTTGTCGCTCGACGCGCAGAGCGAGGACTTTGAGTTGCGCGGCTTCGAGGCGGCGCTGAAGGATGGCACGGCCTACGTGTACCTGACCGCGCCGAACGGGGCAGCGCAGTGGTTCGGCGAGCCGGTCGCACTGTCCGCCGAGGATCGCGCCGAGATCGACGCGGCGCTGGAGGAGATGCGCGCTAACCTGGCGACCGCGCTGGACGACCCGGCCTTCGCCGAATCGATGGCGGAGTTTGAGGCGTGGATGCAGGTGTACGAGCCGCTGATCGCGGTGGTCGGGCAGCACGTGACGGTGACGCGCCTGGCCGATGCCGTGGTGGACGGGCAGCCGGTGGCCGTATTCGAGTCCGTGTTCGACCTGAACAGCCTGCTGCAAGACCCGGCGCTCGCGACCGCGATCGTGGAGCTGCTCCAGGATCCGGCCCTGGCCGAGATGATGGCCGGGGACGAGGACGCGGCGGCGGAGATGGGGCAGGTGACGGAGGCGCAGGTGCAGTTCATCCTGATGACGTTCGGCCTGCTGCTGAACGACACCACCATCCGCTCGGAGACGTGGGTCGGCCTGGAGGACGGGTACATCCACCACACCGCCGCCGAGATGGTGCTGAATGTCGACCCGTCGCTGTTCGGCACGGACGAGGCGGGCGAGCCGGTCGAAGCCATCCGGGTGGCGGTTTCCTTCTCGATGGATCTGGCGGACTTCAACGCCGTGACGCCGGACATGGTTGAGGTGCCGGACGACTACCTGCCGCTGGAGCAGATCGATGAATTCCTGCCGGGCGGCCCCAGCCAGATCGTGGACGAGCTGGCGCCGGGCGAGACGATCAGCGCCACATCCGCCGAGTCGGGCGACCAGATCTACGCGCTGGCGCTTGAGGCCGGTGACGCCGTCACGCTTGCGCTTGACTCGGACGCGTTCCTTTCGCTTGAGGTGTATGGCCCGGACGGCTTCCGCGTGGATGCAGCCGGTGACGGCCAGGGCGACGCGCTGACCTTCACCGCCGGCGAGGCGGGGACGTACCTCGTGGTCGTGAATAGTTACTGGGCCGCCGACTACGATCTGAGCGTCGAAGTCGAGTAACCGCGCCGTGTCTTTTGTGCGCCCGATCCCCTGCCCGTTGGGCGGGGGATTTTTTTTGATTACCTCTTGATGCGCTTTTAAGCGTGGGTTGATTTCGCCCGGATATGCTGATATTGGGGTTCTTAGGGGGAGGATGCGCGAGCATGTTGTGATGGTGAGATGGCGCGCAAGGTGGTCATGGATCAGGCAAAGAACTTGATGGACTTGTATACGGAGTTCGTTCGCCTGCGGCAGTCCGGGCAGAGTGGTGAAGAAGCCTGGAACCAACTGGCGGACGACGTGAAACGGCTGAGCCAGCGCGAGTTGATGCGACTCATCGGGCTGCTCCGCGCGTGGGAGGCGTCGGGCGGGCGCAGCTACAAGCCTATCCGGGGCGCCGCCGCATCCCCGCCGCGAGCCGAGCCTGAGCCGCCCAAGGAATCCGTGATCCGGCGGATCGCGCCGCCGCGCCCCGCGGACTCTGCACCCGCCCGCCCGGCTGGCAGCACGCAAATCATCGTGCCGAGCCACGAAAGCGTGTACGTCGCGGATAAATCGACCAGCACGTTCACCGACGACATGGTGTTGTACCTGTACGCTGAGGGGAACGACGAGCCGCTGCGCGTGAAGGTGCCGCGCGGCCCGATGATCATCGGGCGCTACGCCCCGGATAGCTCGGTCGTGCCGGACGTGGACCTGGCGGTGTTCGGCGCCGCCGGGCACGGCGTTTCGCGCCTGCACGCCGAACTCTCGCGCGCGGGGAACACGCTGGTCATCTCGGATATGAACAGCGTCAACCACACCTATCTGAACGGCGTGCAGCTTCACCCCAAAGAGGTCCGCGTCCTGCGGGACGGCGACGAACTGCGCTTCGGCGGGCTGACCGTCCGCGTGCGGTTCGGCACGTCCTGACCGGGCGCCCCCGGCGCGCGACACCGCCGGGTAACTGCGACGTCGCCCTGATGCTGTTTTGCTCCTCCCCAGGCGGCGGGTCGGAAACACACGGCCCGCCGCTATTTCATCCGACCGGCTGAGATGGCCCCTGAAAACGAACGCGCCCCGTTCAATCGGGGCGCGGAGATAATCCCGCCTGCGGTGCGCGGACGTCAGGGCGTGGCGACTGTCGTCTGGGGGATCAGGTCCAGGTTGCGGCCCACGACCTCCAGCCCGGCCAGGGCGCGGTCAAGCTGCTCGGTGGTGTGCGTCGCCATGTAGCTGGTGCGCAGCAGGCTGCTGTTCGGCGGCACGCCGGGCGGCACGACGGGGTTGGTGTACACGCCCTGCTCGATCAGCGCGTGCCATGCCAGCACCGTGCGGTACTCGTCACGGATCATGATCGGGATGATCGGCGTTTCGCTGGGGCCGATGTCGTAGCCCAGGCGCTCCAGACCGGCGCGCATGTGGTTGGCGTTCTCCCACAGACGACGCACGTGCTCCGGCTCGGTTTCGATGATGTCCAGCGCGGCGAGGACCGCCGCGACCTGCGGCGCGGGCAGGCTGGCGCTGAACAGCAGCGAGCGGGCGTGATGCTGGATGTAGTGGATCACGTCGGCGCTGCCCGCGATGAAGCCGCCGATGGACGCGAACGACTTGCTGAACGTGCCCATGATCAGGTCCACTTCGTCGGTCAGGCCGAAGTGCGCCGCCGTGCCGCGCCCCTCCGCGAGCACGCCCAGGCTGTGCGCGTCGTCCACCATGATGCGCGCGCCGTACTTCTTGCTGATCTCGACCAGCGTCGGCAGGGGCGCGATGTCGCCGCCCATGCTGTAGACGCCGTCCACGACCACCAGCTTACCGGCGTCGGCGGGCAGGCGGCTCAACACCTTTTCGAGGCTCTCAGGGTCGTTGTGGTTGAAGCGCCGCATCTCGCCCCGGCTGAGCAGGCAGCCGTCGACGATGCTCGCGTGGTCGTCCTTGTCGATGATGACGAAGTCGCCCTTTTGCACCAGCGCCGAGATCGTGCCGACGTTGGTCTGGTAGCCCGTGGAAAAGACGAGCGCGGCCTCCTTGCCGACGAACTTCGCCAACCGGCGGTCCAGTTCCAGGTGGAATTCGAGCGTGCCGTTCAAGAAACGGCTGCCGGTGCAGCTTGTCCCGAACTTCTCGATAGCATCAATGGCAGCTTGTCGCACTTTCGGGTGGGTCGTGAGGCCAAGGTAGTTATTCGAGCCGATCATGACCACTTCCCGGCCCTTGAAGATAGCCACCGTGCCTTCCGAGTCGCTGAGCGGCTGGAAGTACGGGTAGATCCCCATCTCGATGGCCTCTTTGGCGCGGGTGAAGCTTCGAGTTTTCTCAAAGAGATCCATTTATGCTGGTTCCTTGTCCTGGTGCCACGGGTGTGGCCGTGGTTCGCCTTCACGTTGGGGGGGGCCGGCGCGTATCCCCGGCCGCATGGTTTACCGGAAGCAAGCCCCTGAAGTCGCGTCGCGGCTATTTTATCCAACTGGTAGGAAGTTGGCGACAATACGCTGTCAGCCGGTCGGGCGTCGTATAGGGCTGCGCTACCACCGTAGGTTGCGGCGCATCAGGTCGATCTCGACCGGGGCGGGCTGGGACGTGCCGTCTTGGTCGTGGTCCTGGTCCGGGTGGTCGGCGCGGTGTTGGGACTCCTGTCCGTTGGCGTTCGCGCTCTCCACGGTGTCGCAGGGCGGCGCGTCCATCGATGCCGCCGGTTCCTCCGGCTCGCGCCTGGAAGTGGGGAACCACACGCCCTCCAGCCAGGTGCACAGGGCGCTGACCATGTCGGGGGTCAGGCGCACGGCGGCCTCGTACCCCTGGGGCGAGAATGCGTAGAAACGGGCAAAGTGCTCGCGCATCACCGACACGAAATAGGGCTGCTCCCAGCGGTCGCGCGTCCACAGGAAGGCGATGCCGCTGTCGCGCTGCATCAGCTCCAGCCAGCGCCGCGCGTCGGTGGGCGGGATGGGGGGCAGCACGAAGCGCAGCGCGAACGTGCTGAACAGGATGAAGCTGAACTCCAGGTACACGCCGGGCAGCGGGCCGGGATAGGCGTCGATGCTCATCGACATGGAGTCATCCTGGCTGCTGAAGGTCGCCGTAAGCTGCCGGTGAAAGGCGTCCCTGTGCTGCGGGCTGAAGCGTACGTGCGAGAGCAAAGACGCGTTCGTATAGCGCTGGCCTAGCTCGTCGTCCAGGTCGATCTCACCCGCGAAGAACTGCTTGAGTTCGGGGGGCGCCGTGGTCTGAAGAGCGTGGTAGTGCCCGGACTCACGCAGCGCGAGCGCGAGGCGCTGCCGGTCCTGGTTGGTGATGCGACGCGTAAAGGCGCGAGTGATCCGGATCAATTCTGCCGCCGGGATCTCATCAAACGACACAGCCATACTGGTCGGACCAATGCTTCCTTGGTTCAACTTAATGCTCCCTTATGCCTTCCCCGCTGAGCTTATTATAAGCGAGCTATGGAGATCGGAAGAGCACACGTCTGAACTCCAGTCACCGCTCATTATCT
>CAZGLU010000051.1:0-2325 GCA_964526095.1 uncultured Anaerolineaceae bacterium
ATGGAATCTCGTGACTGGAGTTCAGACGTGTGCTCTTCCGATCTCAACGCCTCAACCAACCAGCGCGTCCCCCTCATGCAGCAAGACGCGCCGCACGGGCCATTATACCGCACGCAGCCAGCCAGACCTCGGCCCGGTCTGCGCGGCACGGCGTTTCGGGAGGCAGCAGGCCACACCACAGAGATCAGTGCTGAGTGGATCCGCGCTCCAACCCGGCGAGCAGCGAGCGCAGGTTGTCGTAGTCTTCCAGGATGCGCCCCGCGCCGCGCGCCACGCAGGTCATCGCGTCCTCGGCCAGCCACACACGCACATTGACCTCGTCCGCCACGCGCTCGCAGAGGCCCTTAAGCTGGCTGCCGCCGCCCGCCATGCAGATGCCGGACTCCATCAGGTCCGCTACCAACTCCGGCGGCGTCTCGTCCAGGGCGTCGCGGATGGTGTCGATCACGATGCTCACCGAGGGATTAAGCGCCTCGCGCAGCTCGATCGAGGAGATCTCTACGGCCTCAGGCAGGCCGGTGATCAGGTTGCGCCCGCGCAGGACCATCGTGCGCTCCTCCGGCAGCGGGTAGGACGAGCCGATCTCGATCTTGGCGCGCTCGGCGGTGCGCTCCCCGATGAGCAGATTGTACTTGGCGCGCATGTACTGGACGATGTCCTCGTCCATCTCGTCACCGGCCACACGGATCGAGCGGCTGATCACGATGCCGCCCAGCGAGAAGATCGCGACCTCGGTCGTGCCGCCGCCGATGTCGACGATCATGCTGCCGCGTGTCTCCTGAATGGGCAGGCCCGCGCCGATGGCCGCCGCGACCGGCTCCTCAATCAGGTACGCCTCGCGCGCCCCGGCGCTGATCGTCGCGTCGTACACCGCGCGCTTCTCGACCTCCGTCACGCCGGAGGGGATGCCCACCACCACGCGCGGACGCGGGATGGGGACCCACGACTGTTCGTGCGCCTTGCGGATGAAGTAGTCGAGCATCGCCTCGGTGATCTCAAACTCACTGATCACGCCGTCACGCAGGGGGCGCACGACCATGTATTTCGCGGAGGGCGTCTTGCCGAACATCTCCTTGGCCTCGCGGCCGACGCTGATCGGGCGGCGTGTTTTGCGCTCGATGGCGACGTACGACGGCTCGTTGATGACGATGCCCTTACCGCGCACGCTCACCAACGTGTTCGCCGTGCCCAGGTCGATGCCGATGTCCAGCGAAAACAGTCCCAGAAGCCAGTCAAGGGGGCTGACCAATGCGGGTTACTCTCCTCAACCATAGTGCTGACAGAGCCAGCGCGGCATTATAACACGTCGCGCGGGGGATAGTAGGCGGTCACCCGACGACTGCCGTACCCTGGGCGCCAGCAGCGGCATGTGGAGAGCGGGCGCCCCAGCCCTCTCAGCGAAGGGTTCGGCGGCGTTTTTACCCTATTTTGACAGGCGCGCCAATAACCTGCACGGCGATACAGGCGATCCCACCCTGCCCCGATCACCCGGCACAGGGCGGGAGGGGTTCATACGGTTGAGCAGAATATTCCGGTTATTGTAGAGAGACCTCACCCCCGGCCCCTCTCCAGTCGGGGCTGGAGAGGGGAGAAAAGCGCGTCTCTGCACGTCGTGGAGAGTTGGTTTCAAACCCGCCCCTACGAAGCCGTGGTGTAGGGGCGGGTCTGTGACCCGCCCGCTTGATGTACGAGGGGCCGGGAGCGAGCTTTCCGCCGCGACCGGCCCTTTTCGTAAGCGGTATCGCCCTGCCCTTACGCGGACTGGCTGAACGCCTCGATCTGGCGTTCGAGCTTCTCGCGGTCCACCTGGGGATAGTCGTCGAGCAGGGCCTCGAAGCGCCGCATGTACTCGACCAACTGCTCGCGCGTGTGCGCCTCGAAGCGCATGGTGATCGCGGGCTGGGTGTTGCTGGCGCGCACCAGCCCCCACCCGTTCTCGAACACGGCCCGCGCGCCGTCCACCGTGACGACTTCGTACTGGTCCTGCAAGCGGTCGCGCACGGCGTCGATGATCTTGAACTTCACGTCGTCGGGCGCGGACATGATGATCTCCGGCGTAGCGACGAGGGAGGGCATCTCAGACAGCACTTCCGACACGGACTTATCGGTTTTGCTGAAGATCTCGAGGACCTTCAGCGCCACCAGCGGCGCGTCGTCAAAGCCGTAGTAGTCCTCGCCGATGAACAGGTGGCCGCTCACCTCGCCGCCGAGCAGCGAGCCGACCTCGGCCATCTTGCGCTTCATGAGGCTGTGGCCGGACTGCCACATCAGCGGCTTGCCACCGCTGGCGCGGATGATGTCCGGCAGGACCTGGCTGGACTTCAC
>CAZGLU010000051.1:2335-10577 GCA_964526095.1 uncultured Anaerolineaceae bacterium
TTCACGTCGAAGACGATCGTGGCGCCGGGGTGACGTTGGAGCAAGTCGCGGGCCAGCAGCGCCAGCAGCCGGTCGGCGGCGACGTGGTGGCCGCGCTCGTCGATCACGCCCGCGCGGTCGGCATCCCCGTCGAAGCCGATGCCGAAATCCGCCTGGTGCTCGATCACGGCGGCCTCAAGGTCCTTGGTCAACTCCGGGTCCTCCGGATTCGGCAGGTGGTTGGGGAACGTACCGTCCGGCTCACAGAACAGGCAGATCACCTCGACGCCGAGGGCCTCCATCACCGGCGGGACGTACATCCCCGACAGGCCGTTGCCCGCGTCCACGACGACCTTCAGCTTGCGGTCGCCCAACCGCACCTTGCCCTGGATCGTCTGCATGTGGCGGTGAACCATCTCGTAGTCCTGCACGATCTGGCCCTCGCCGCGCTCGAAGTCGTCGGTCTGGATCAGGCGCAGCAGGTCCTGGATCTGATCGTCGGCGAGCGCCTGACGCCCGTAGGCCATCTTGATCCCGTTGTAGTCGGTCGTCAGGTGGCTGCCGGTGATCATCACGCCGCCCGCCGCCTCGTGCGACGACGAGGCGAAGTAGACGGTGGGCGTCATCACCGGGCCGACGTCCGTCACCTTCAGGCCGGTGGACGCGATCCCCTCGATCAGCGCGTTCATCAGCGGCGGGGTCGTCTCCCGATTGTCGCCGCCCACGAAGACCTGCCGCACGCCCAGGTTGCGCTGGACGTAGGTCCCGTACGCCTGGCCGACCAGCCGCGCGAGGCCGGGCGTCAGGTCCGGCTCGGGGCCGGTGACCGTGCCGCGGATGTCATACTTGCGAAATACGTGCGTCGGAACTTGCGCCATTCGATGTCCTCCAAATCGGTGCAGTGCTGTTACAGTACCGGCGGCATCCCAAACCGCCCCTGGGGCGGCAGCGGGGCGTCCTCCGGCGGGATCGGCTGGTTGATCACCCAACGATAGCCGTCCGGGTCGCGCAGGGCAAACTCACGCAGCCCGTACCACTGGTTTTTCGGCTGGCCCTCGGTGGGCACGCCGCGCTCGGTCAGGCGGCGGTAGATCGCGTCGGCGTCCTCGACTTGCAGGTAGAGCGTCACGCGCGGATCGCCCTCCCCCTTGTGCGGCGAGACATCGCGGCGCAGCAGCCACACGGAGCGCCCCTGGTGCGCGAGGCTCATCCACTGGTGCCCGTCGTCGTCCTCCACACCACTCACCTCAACCTCGAAGCCCAGGTCCTCGTACCAGTAGCGCGAGGCGTCCACGTCCTCCACGGTCAATTCAGCGATAATCGGGTTCATCGTGTCCTTGATCTGTATGGTAGCAGATCTGATGGTAGCAGCGGCGCAGGTTTCCCGGTAGAAACATGCCGTTTAATCATTGTACAAAAAATCCCCGCCTCGTGCGACGAAGCGGGGACTTTCGACGTTCAGACCTTCTAGACCTTCGAGGTTTACGTTCAGCGGTCGAGGATGCCCTCCGCAGCCGCCACGCTCAGGTGGCGCGCGGGCACCTCATCGTCGAGGGCTTGGGCGCCACTGCCCGCCGCAGCATCCGCGCCCGCCTGCCCCTCGATCGTGGCGAGCGCAGGGATGAAGAAGCCCGCGAGGCCCAGCCCGGCGCACACCACCCCGGAGATCAGGTACCACCCCTGCACGCCGATCGCGTCCGCGACCGGCCCGGCGATCGCCAGCCCGAGCGGCGTCATCGCCGTAGCGGCGGCGATCACCAGGGTGAACACGCGGCCCTGCATCTCCGGCGCGACGACGGTTTGCAGCAAGGCGAACAGGGGGCCGTTGACGATCGGGTTCGTGAAGCCCATCAGGAACATCATGGCGAGCGCCAGCCCGAACAGCGAGCCAGGCGTCAGGCCGAGGATCAGCGCGCCCAGGCCCATGCCGATCAGGCCGAGCATCGAGGTGTAGAGCTTGCGCTTGAAGCCGCCCCACGCGCTGAGGGCCAGCCCGCCGAGCACCACGCCGATGCCCATCGACGCGTCGATCCAGCCCAGCTCGATCGCGCCGCCGCCAAAGTGCCCCTTGACCAGCAGCGGCGTCAGCGAGGCCGCCGGGCCGAACACGAAGTTGATCAGCACGGCCATGCCGAGGATGATCATCAGCGCGGGCCAGCCGCGCACGTAGCGCAGCCCGGCGACGAGGTCACGCCACACGCCCGGCTTGTCCTGCCCGTCCGCGCCCGCCTGAACGACCGGCTGCGGGATCGCGACGAGCGCCAGCGTGCCGACCGCGATCGCGGCGGTTACGATGTCCACGGCCAGCACGCCCTGTACCGGCAGCGACTCCAGCATCAGCGCGCCCACCGGCGGCGCGACGATGTTGCCCGCGCCCTGAAGCGTCTGGTTCATGCCCGCTATGCGCGACAGTTGATCCTTAGGGACCATCAGCGAGGTGGACGCCTGCATCGCGGGGAAGTGAAACGCCCCGCCCGTCGCGCGGATCAGCATGGCGGCGTACACGTGCCACACCGCGATCCGGTCGGTGGCGAACAGGTAGACGAGCGCGACGGTCGCCAGCGCCACCAGGCTGTCAGCGGCGATCATCACCGCGCGCCGGTTCCAGCGATCCACCAGCGTCCCGGCTATGGGACCGATGAGGATCTGCGGCAGCATGGCGACGAGCATTGCCGTCGCCAGGACGGTCGCGGACCCGGTCGTGTCGGTCAGCCACCAGACCAGCGCGAACTGGACGAGCATACTGCCGAACAGCGAGAACGCCTGCCCGATCCATACCGTGAAGAAGGTGGGCTTCCATCGTTCCGGCACCTGGATTGTCTCGGCCATCGTTACCTCACAGGCTGCATCAAACGGCGCTACCTACTATACGACGATACCTCAAGATCTTCAACACCATATATGAAATTTTTCCAGGTTTATATTGAACTTTTCTGGCAGGTCGGGCGGGCACATTATCCAATACGCAGTCCGAACGAAAAAGTTGCCCGGCGCGCAGCGCACACCGGGCAACGAACGTCCCGCATCCGGTTAGGGGTGAGACCTCACCCCCCGGCCCCCTCTCCAATCAAGTTGGAGAGGGGGAGCAAAGCCAATTTCGGTGTGTCGTGTAGGGGCGGGTTTCACGCGGTTGAACACAATGATTCGGGTCAGCATCGTGTAGGGGCGGGTTTGCAAACCCGCCCCTACAAACACCCCGCACGATCGGGATGGCTAGCGGTAGTCGTCGCGTGGGGGTTGGAAGACGTCGATCACCGTGCACGCGACCAGGGCGCGGCCGGAGTGCGGCGTGCCGCCGGGAATCACGGCCACCTCATACGGGCGCAGCACGGTCGTCTCACCGCCGACCGTGAGTTCCAACTCCCCCTCGATGACAGTCGTCACCTGCTCGTGCGGGTGCTGGTGCTCCGGCAGGATCGCCCCCGCCTCGATGCTCCAGTACGACATGGTCAACCGGTCGGTGTGGATGAATTTGCCGAAAAAGCCGGGTATCAACTCACGCGACGCCTGATCGCTCAGCTTGAAGAACGGCATGGACCTCCCCTTTCGCAAGGCACGCAGCCAGCCTACCGGCCGAACGGCGTGGGCGAGGCAAACAGGATCGGCGCGGCGGGCGTCCAGGTCGGGACGAGCGTCGGGGCGTCGCCGGTGGCGCCCAGCCAGGTCCGCCAATTGCGCTCGATCTCGGTCGTGCTCATGCCTGTGACGGTCTCCAGCGCCTCGAAGAAGGGGGTGTTGGCCGCCAGCAGCGCCATCAGATCGTGGTGCGCCTCCAGGCCGCCCGTCGTCTCCTGGAGCCACACCCAGAACGAATAGCCGATGTCGTAGCCATCGCGCGGCGTCGGACCATCCACGCGCGGGCCGTTGGCCACACCGACCAGCAGCGGCGGCAGCTCGCCCGCACGCGCCATCGCCTGGACGCGCCCAAGGTAATTATACGTCTGCTCCAGCTCGAAGAAGGTCGCGTCCCCCTCGATGAACCAGGCGGGGATGTCGAACAGGCGGCGCGTCGGCCACAGGAACTCAGCCTGATACAGGTGCTCGATCTCGTGCACAACCGTAGCATACGCCAGTTGGGCGTAGGCACTTTCCCGATCGAAGCCGAACACGACTTGCGCGATCACGCCCCACTGCTCGAAGGTCTGGCCGACCACGACATCCGTCCCGCCGATGTGGTGGTCCACCGTACGCCACTCCAGCCACGCATCATAGTCGCCAAACAGCACGATACGCGGCTTGTACGGCAGCGGCTGGCCCCACACCGCGACGTACTTGTCGTGCTGCTCGCGCATCGCGTCGAGCACGATGGTCTCGATCTCGCCCGGCAGCCCCTGCGCGTACACGATGGCGTCCTCGGACTCGCGGCGCTCCCACTCACGCGTGTGGTCGGCGTACTCGACGGTGACCGGCTCGGTGTCGTACACGTTGCCCGCGTCGTCGCGCAGTTCCCAGTGATAGGTGAGCTGCGCCCAGGGCGGCAGCATCAGCGTCGCGCCCGGCTCCCACGTCGCGCGGATGGTGCCGGACTCCGCGTCGATCTCGCCCGGCTCACGCTCGATCCAGAGGGTCTGCGTCGGGCGCAGCACGGGCCGGTGCCAGACGAGGCTGGCGCGCACGATCTCACCCGCCGGGCTGCTGGCGTCCAGCGTCACCGTGAAGCCGTCCGGGTAGTTGCTCTCGAAAACGTCGGAGCGGACCACCCACTCCACGCTGTTCTGGCGCGGCGAAGCGGCGAGGCCGGGAGGCGTCTCGGCAGCGGCGTCGGCGCGGGAATAAACCACCGGCAGCAGCGCCAGTCCGAAGGCGGCCAGCAGAAGCAGGGACAAAACAAGCACACGGAAGCGATTCATCGGTGAATTCCCTCCACCTCAATCCGTTAACACGACGACTGTACCGCGCGAGGCGTGACCGGAGCGTGACCGCGCTATGCGCTCTGGCCCCAACTCCGGCCCCCTGCCCCGGTTGCGAGGGCGACCGGAAGCAGCCAGCCGCCCCATGCACCGCCGCGCCTACGTCTGGGGCGCGCCCGGCGCGTAGCCGCTCGCCGCAAGCAACGCCGCCGGGTCCAGCTCGAACAAGGCTTCGAGCGTGGCGTCCGGGTTGCGAGCCAGGTAGGACTGCACGATCCGGTCACCGATAGCCAGGCCGCCATACGGCGGGTACTGCTCGGCGTTGGGCGAGCCGTACAGGAAGCGCTGGATGCTCCGCCCGCCGACGCGGTCCTCGGACGTGGACGCCAGATAGTCCTGCATGCGCGCCCACAGCGCCGACTCCTGCTCCGGGGTGAGCGCGCCGTCCCAGGGGAACGAGGCGTCGGGGTACACCTGCCGCGCCAGATGGGCCGCGCGGGCGTTAAACACCGCGAAACCGAGCAGGCTGGTGTTCGCGGCGCCGTCCTCCATGCGTGCGACCTGGACCATGTAGCCGTAGCCGTAGGCCGCCTCGACCGGCAGGCGCTCCAGGCACGTCTCGCCCGCACTACAGGTCAGCAGCAGGCGATCACCGCTCAGGACCTCGACATACACGCCGCTGTTGGGGTCGGCGGCGTGCTCGTCGGGCGCGCCCCAGACCGGGGGCGGCGGCAGCGGCAGGACGCACGCGCGCACCGGCTGACCGGCGGGCAGCAGGTCCGACGCACCGGCCAGCCCCGCCGCGACCGCCGCACGCGCGGCCTCCGCCGGGAACGCGTCGAGGGCATCCCGCCAGCGCCCCAGATCCAACGAGACGAGGTTGATGCCCGCAGCGCGGATCAGCTCCAGCGGATCCGAGCCGGGCCACCGCTCGGACTCGAAACAGTCCGCCCCGGCCCCCAACACATGCTCGCGGAACAGGTCGATGCGGTCCAGCGCGCCCGCCGTCTCGGACGCGGTCAGGAAGGCGTCGACCGGCTCGACCAGCAGTTCGACGCGGCTGGATGCGTCCACCGCCTCCGGCGCGTCCTCGGTGACCGGCACAGGCGTGCGCGTGGGCACGGCGACAAGCCGCGGCGCCTCCTCCACCGCACCGCCACACCCGGCGATAAGCGCGATGCTGCCCGCCACGGCAGCCTGGGCGCAGCAGTGCACCATGCGGTACAGCAGGTTCATCGATCGGGTTCCTTCCGGCAGAGGGACCACGCCAGGAAACGGTCGACATCGTACTGGATCATGGGTCCGGTCAGGCCCACCAGCAGGCTGTCGACGCCGTGACGCCCCCAGGGGATGCGCAGCAGCACAGTCGTCACCCCGGCGGCACGCAGGTGATTCGCCAGCAACTCGGAATGGGTGGGCGGCATGAGGCGGTCGCGCTGGCCGTGGATCAACAGCGTGGGCGGCAGCCCGGCCCGCACGTAGCTGACGGGTGACGCCTCGGCATACCGTTCGGGGATCTCGTCCGGCAGCCCGCCGAGCAACTGCTCGATGGCGCCGCCCGGCTCCGCGGGCCAGAGCCGCAGGTCGGCGGGCGCGTAGCTGGCGACCACGGCCTGCACCTCGTCGCCAAACCAGGGCTGCGTCTCGCGGCGGAAGCACCCGGAGCTGTAGGCCATGTCGTTGGGCGTGTACGCCGCCAGCAGCGCGAGGTGCGCCCCGGCGGAGCGCCCGATCAGCGCGATCCGGTTCGCATCGACGTTGTAGCGCGCGGCGTTGGCACGCACCCAACGGATCGCGCACTTGACGTCCTCCAGCGGCGCGGGCCACCTCCCCGACAGCCGGTATTGCACGTCGAAGACGACGTAGCCCTGCGCCGCCAACCAGCGGTCGTGCAGCCCGAAATCGTAGGTGCTTTTGTCACCCTGGAACCACGCGCCGCCGTGCACGACAACGATCGCGGGGCGCGGCCCACCCGCCTGCGGCAGGTCGTAGACGTCCAGGCGCAGCGGCTGGCCCTCCGGCGCGGCGAACAGCACATCGCGCGTGACGCGCACGCGGATGCGCAGCAGGTAGCGCAGCGGCCCCCACAGGTCCGTGCGGTGCGTCTGTGCGAAGGCGCGGTGCATCTCCGGCGGGATGGCGGCCTGCCATCCCACGCCGAGGCCCTCGCGCATGGCGTCCGACAGGGCGCGGTTCACCGCCTTGCGCCGGATCAGCGGGCGGACGCCGAGCGCCAGCCCGATCAGGCCGAGCAGGACGGCCCGCCAGGACCGCCCGCGCAGGCCGTGCCACACCCCCAGGCCGCCGCTCGCCATCGCCAGGCCGGGGTTCTCCGTGGCGACAAGCTGGGCCAGCGCCAGCCCGCGCCGGGGGAAGACCGGGAATGAGGGCAGGATGCTCAACAGGCCCACCAGGGCCGACACACCGCCCCAGAACAGCCCCGCAGTCGATCGTTTCACCTGTGCCTCCGCAGGTGCAGCCTCGCTGTGCAGATTATACCATCCGCCAGGGTACGCTCATTACTGGCCCGCGCCGGGATGGGCAAGGTGGGCGGAAAGTTGGTAGAACCTGAAATGGCGTGCAGCCCTCGCGCGGCTCAGACCAAAGCCGGATTACAGGCGCCGGTCGTTCTGCTAGGATGAGGGGTGCGCGGCACTGCCTCGCTTTCGTTCCCAGTCCGTGCGGCGCGCCGCCCCCCGGCCCGCGCCGCGTTCCATTCGACCGAGCACAGGAGGGATCAAGCGATGTCAACCAGGAACAAGCGATTTCCAGTCAGGGCCATGACGTTCAGCGTGACCGCGATCGTGGGGCTGGCGCTGGTGATCGCCGCGCTGTTGGGCGCGGTACCATCGCAGGCACAGCAGCCCGGTTTCGTCACGCCTACCTACGTCGGCACGGCCACCTCGCCCAGCGGGGCTGTCGTGCTCAACTTCTTGGCGACGCTCGACTATAATGCGTTCAACGCCAACGCCCAGGTGACCATCCCCACACAGGAGTTGCCCATCGTCGGCCGGGATGCCATTGCGGCAGAACTGGGCGGCTTCTTCAACGGCGTGTTCACCGGCACGCAGACCGAGGTCACCCACGCCTACTTCATGGACAACGCGGTGATCGTCGAGTTCCTGCTGTATGCCCAGAACACCGGGGCGTTCCTGGACAACGCGCCGACCAACCTGCCCGTCGTGGTGCCGATGATCGGCGTCTTCGAGTTGGAGAACGGGCTGATCCAGAACCTGCGGCTGTACTTCGACCTGCGGGGGATCCTGCGCCAGCTTGGGCTGGACGTCACGCCGACCGCCCCGCCCGCCGGGCCGGTTGCCACCTCGACGCCCTTCTCCACGCCCGGCCTCGACCAGCCTCTGACCCAGGAGCCGACCGAGCCTGCCACCGAGGAGCCGAGTGGGACCGAAGAG
>CAZGLU010000051.1:10587-11314 GCA_964526095.1 uncultured Anaerolineaceae bacterium
CGACCTGGACTGAGGAACCCTCGTGGACTGAGGAGCCGACCTGGACCGAGGAACCCGGCCCCGGCCCGGTCGTGACGGAAGAACCCGGCCCGCCGCCGCCTCCTCCGGGGACGGAGGAAGCCCCGTCCAGCTAGCACAGCAACACGCCTACATGCACAGCGAGCTGCGAAGTTGTGAACATCGCAGCTCGCTGCTCGTTGGTCCGTGGCGGGTCAGTGGTGCCCGCGCGGGGCGGCACGGAACACGCGGCTACGCTTTCGCCAGCATGTCGAAGGTCAGGCCGTGCGTATTGGCGTCGATCTTCACCGTGGTGCCCGGCTGTGGGTTCTCGCGCAGCAGGTAATCCGCCAGACGCTCGCGCACGTTCCGCTGGATGATGCGCCGCAGCGGGCGCGCGCCCCATTCGGGGTGCTCGTTCTGCGCGAGCATCCACGCCTTCGCCTCCGGCGTGAACTCCAGCGTCAGGCCGCGCTCCACCGCGAGCTTGTTCTCGGTCGCCAGCAACAGGTCCAGGATCTGCGCCAGATGCTCGTCGGCGAGCGGGTGGAAGATCACGATCTCGTCCAGGCGGTTGAGGAACTCCGGCCGGAACTGCCGCCGGACCTCGTCCATCACCTCCTCGCGCGTCGCGTCGTCGATCACCGTCGTCTCAAGCAGGTGCGCCCCGGCGTTGCTGGTCATAATGATCACGGCCTCGCTGAAGATGGCGACGTTCCCCTGACCGTCG
>CAZGLU010000052.1:0-9020 GCA_964526095.1 uncultured Anaerolineaceae bacterium
CTACACCCTATCCTACACTCTTTCCCTACACGACGCTCTTCCGATCTCGTAATCACGCAAATAGCCCACCACGCCCGTCAACGGATTGAGCATGATGTTGAGCCATAAGATCGCGTTGGTGATCGGGGCGAGCACGTAGGGGAACAGGAAGATCATCTGGTACATGGTCCGGCCCCGCTTGCGCCGGAGCAACAGCATGGCCGTCAGCATCCCGATGAACACGGGGATCGTGAGGAACAGGACCGTCCAGCGGAAATTATTGGTCAGCGCCTGCCAGAACACCTTGTCGTCGAAAATGCTCCGGTAGTTCTCCAGGCCGATCCACTTCATATCGGGGGAGACGCCGTTCCAGTCGGTGAAGGAGACGTAAACGGTCAGCAGGCCGGTAATGGCGATGATCGACAGGCTGAGGAGCAGCGCAGGCATCACCAGCAAATAATAGCGAAGCGACTTCATAGAACGATTTCCTTTGCCAACCTCCGGGATGCCTGGTCAAACCGCCGTGTGCCGGGCCAGACGCGACCCGGCACACAGCTTGTTTCGCTCGTACACCTCGTACATCAGGAGGCGGGATGGCGCACGGGCAATGCCCTACTCAGCCGGAGCAGGGATCGGCGGCACCATTCCCTTCGCAAGCTCGTCGGCAAACACTTCGTCAACGCGGGTCAGGAACTCCTCGACCGAGGCCGTGTCGAGCCACACCGTATCGACGTTGATGAACTCCTGCTGGGTGGCAGGCGGGAAGAACGTCGCCGAGAAGTAACCGAAGTGGCCCTCGTTCACGGCGGCGATCATGTCCTGGATCGCGATAAGGTACTCACGCGAGAGGCCCTGAAACTCGTCGGGGTTCACGTCCAGCTCCCGCACCGGGACGCCCCAGTAGCCCGGCCAGCGCTCGGTCATCTGGACCAGGAACTCCTGGGTCATCATGCGGTCGATGATCGCAGCCGCGGCATCCTTATGCTCGGAGTTGGCGTTGATCGACAGGGACGCGGTGGTGCCCAGCGTATAGAGCGGATACGGCAGGTCGCCGATAGACGGGAACGGGATGAAGCCCAGCTCGTCCACGTTGCCGCTTTCCTCGTTAAAGAACTGCGTCGCAAACTGGAAGACCAGCGTCGGGCCGATGAAGAACGGCGACTCGTGCGCAGCCAGCAGTTGCACGGCGTCGTTGAAGTTGAGGTTGATGTAGTCTTCCCCGGCCAGATACCCCTTCTGATACCACTCCGCCGACTTCTCGATAGCGGCGGCGATCTCAGGCGAGTTCCACGGGCGCTCGCCGTGCAGCGCCTCGTAGACGGCCTGGGGGCCAGCCATGTGGGTCAGGAACAGCGAGGTGTAGTTCTCGTTGACGGGACGCCAGCCCTTGTTGCCGGTCACGGAGGCATAGAGGCCCTCCTCCATCGCGGCGTCCATGATCGCTTCGAGTTCCTCGATGGTGGTGGGCGGCTCCCAACCGTACTCCTCAAGCACGGCCTTGTTATAGAAGATGCCGAGCGTGTTCAGCGAATTGGGCAGCGCGTACAACTCGCCGTTGACCGTGCCCGATTCGTAGATGGGGGCCAGGATGCGATCCCGCCAGCCGTACTGCTCGGAATAGCGGTCCATCGACTCGAGCTTTCCGGCGGCGGCATAGGGTGCAACGAACGACGGGCCAGACCCGTAGACAATGTCGGGGCCTTCGCCGGCGGCCAGCGCAACAGCGATATCGTTATCCACGGTGTTGCGGAACTCGACAACCAACTCGTACTCGTCCTGTGAGGCGTTGTACGGCTCGACGAGGACCTCATTCATGGTCACCTGGTGTTCCGGCGGCGCGCCCCAGAACCACATCGTGACCGTTTCCCGTTGGCGCGCGTGGGCTGACGCCCCGCCGAACAACGTGCTGAGCAGCAGCACCGCGACCAACATCAAAGTAACGTTCTTCGCAAGCTTCATCTGGTCGATCTCCTTCTATCGAACTGCCGGGGGGAAGACAGGAAACGGGCACACCCAATCGTCCTGTGAGAGCCACTCCTTTCTGACGGCATCTACCGGGCCAGCGCCGTGGAGTGAGGTTGAGCCAGGGTCACCGGCAGAGCGTCGTCACAACGAGATCACGGAAGGCGTCGAAGTCAGCGCTGCGCGCCGCGTCGATGGCGGGCAGATGCGCCCAGCGGAAGTTGTTGCGGATGTCCGTCACAGTTTGGCCGCGCGTAAGCTCGCCCTGCGTTTCAATGTCAACGTGGATCGTGGTGAAGTCGAACAGCTCCGGGTGCAGCGCGGTCGCGATCGCGGTCGAGTCGATCAGCGCCGTATAGGTCTCAAAACCGCGCCCCGTGGTGAAAGCGATGATGTCCAGCGCGAACTTCGCCTCAGGCGTCGTGGCCGCCTTCAAGCGGTCAAGCTCCGCGTCCAGCAGGTTGATGTGGGGATGGGTCGCCACGTCCAGGCCCAGCGCCGCCAACGCAAACCCGGCATGGAAGACCAGCCTGGCCGCCTCGGGATCGACGTAGATGTTCCACTCACTCACGGGGTTGTCGCCCGTGGCGTTCAGAGCAGCGGCGCGGTCGAAGCCGAACGCGCCGCCGATGATGATCAACTGGGAGACTTTTTGGGGCAGATCGGGATCCCGCATCAGCGCCAGGGCCACGTTGGTCAGCGGCCCGGTTGCGATCAGGGTGATGTCACCGGGGTGACGGTTGACCGTCTCCACAATGAGGTCGGGTGCGTACGGAATAGTAGCGGGGAGATCCGGCTCCGGGAGGTCGGTGTTACCCAGGCCATCCGCGCCATGCGAGAACGGGTCGGATGGGAAGGGACGGATCAGCGGCTTGAGCGGCCCCTGCCCCATCGGGACCGGGTCCGCGCCGAGCAACGCCAGCACCTTGAGCACGTTGCGAAAGCCGCGGTCGGCGGTGAGGTTGCCGGAGACGGTGGTGATGGCCTCAATCGCCAACTGACGCGACTTGATGGCGAGAATAAGGGCCAATGCATCATCAATTCCAGGATCGCAGTCGATCAACACTCGCTTCATAAACAACCTTCCTGGGTGGCTGCTGCTCAGCCTTCAGAGAGAGGCGCAGGATTGGCGGTCAGCCCGATCCGCATCCCGTAACGCTGATCGGTCGATTCGTGGGCGAAGGGCGCGCGGAAGTTGAAACGGATCCGGTCGCCCAGCCACTCGGTAATCGAGAACTCGAGCGGGGTGCCGTCCGCCAGGTACGACACGGATTGCAGCAAGATCATGGGGGTATCCAGGCCAGCGTCCAGGTCCAGCAGGGCCAGCGTCTCGCGCGTGCCCCGGACCGCCTCCAGCCAGTTATCGGCGTAGGCGGCCTCCAGGCCGTACCGCTCGCGCAGCGTCTTGGAGAGCGAGCCGTCGATCAGCTCCTGCTCGGTGATGCCGGGGCACAGCGTATGGTCGAACCACGAACGGTTGAGCGCGGCCGGTTGGTTGTCGATCAGCAAGATGCGTTTCAGATAGGCGACAGGCGTCGTCGGAGAGAGGCGCAGGTACTCCTGCACCTGGGGCGTCGGTTCGGGGAACGTTTGCGCAGCCAGGACACGCGACGAGGTCACGATCCCCCGGCTGTGCAGGCGCCCGGCCATGATGTGCGGCAGGCTCTGGTCGTGGACCAACGGCGTCGGCTTCCGGCTCACGAAAGTGCCGCTGCCCTGCCTGCGCTCCAACAGGCCGTCCTTCGCCAGCTCCGCGAGGGCCTGGCGCATCGTCACGCGGCTGACGCCGTACTGCTTGGCGAGCGCGGTTTCGGAAGGGATGCTTTCACCGGGGCGCCACTCCTGCGCGGCTAAGCGCGTTTGAAGATCGAGCGCGATCTGGTAGTAGGCCGGAATGGGGGACTCTCTATCAATTTTGCGCATGGCACCGCCCCAAGTCTTGTATCGGAGCGCCTCAAACGTCCCAGGCGTAAGCCGAGCCTTTACAACCGCACCAATTTGTTTTATTGTATAGACGTCTATTCGAGATGTCAACCAGTCGGGCCGCATGGAAATCGGAATGCAACCCGTTCAGTATGCAGCAGTCGCCAACATCATCTGCGATGACATCATCCTGCCGGACGGCACCCGGCACCTGGACGTGTTGGGCGGCGCGGGGACGTACGCCGCGGCAGGAATGCGGCTATGGTCGGACGCAGTGGGGATTGTGTCGGGCGTCGGTGAAGACTTCGAGGCCCTGTTCGGCGGCTGGTTCCGGCAGAACGGGATCGACATGCGCGGGCTGGACATGCGCGCGCCGCAAACGCCCCGCTCCATCGTGCACTACGCCACCGACGACGAGCGCATCGAAACGCCGCAACTCGGGGCGGAGCACTTCAAGCGCATGGAACCGACCCTGGCCGACCTGCCCGCCGCATACCAGACGGCGCGCGGGCTTTACCTGTTCCGCGACGCCGATCCCGCCTATTGGGGGCTGGTTCACGACTTCCAGGCGCGCGCGACACGCCCCCCGGTGATCGTGTGGGAGCTGCACGCGGGCGCGGCGGACGCGCGACACTGGGACGCCGCGACGGCGATCCTGGCGCGCATCGACATCGTATCGCTCAACGTGGCCGAGGCGCGCGCATTGTGCGGCCTGACGGAGCCGCGCGCCATCACGCGCAAACTGCTCGCGGCGGGCGCCGACGTAGTGGTGCTGCGCCTCGGCGCGGAGGGCACGCTGGTCGCAGACGGCCATGCGGCGTGGCACATCCCGATCTACCCGGTCGAGGTGCAAGACGTGACCGGGGCGGGAAACGCCTTCACGGGCGGTTTCCTCGTCGGCTATTGCGAGTCCGGCGGGGACATCCGCCGCGCCGGGTGCTGTGGCGCCGCCGCCGCGTCGTTCATGCTGGAGCAGTTCGGGCCACCGCGCTGCATCGACGCCGCGCTGGAACGCGAAGCCCGGCGCCGCGCCGACCGCCTGACGCCGACCGCCGTGCCATAGGCGGCTTGTTTATCGTCTACCATTACACTCACGAACAGGACACAGGCATGACTCCACCCGACTCCTCCAACCCCATGCGCGACCAGGTATTCAGCCTGCCGGAGCTGATCCGCGAGCAGGTTTGGACGCTCGAAAGCCGCACACGGAAGGTGATCACCACACCGGAGGCGTTCGCCGCGCGTGACGTGGTGCTGACCGGCAACGGCGACTCGTACATCGGCGCGCTGGCGGCCGAGGCGGCGTTCGCTGAACTGGTCGGGGTGCGCGTCCAGGCGTTGGGCGCGATGCAAGCCTCACGTTACCACGCACGCCGCTTCGACTGGCAGTATCCGTCGAACCCCCTGGTGCTGGCGGTGAGCAACTCCGGCGAGGTCGCGCGTGTCGTGGAGGCGGTGCAGCACTACAACGGCTGTGGGGCGCTGACCGTCGCATTCACCGGCAACCCCGACAGCCGCCTCGCAACGGCAGCCAGCCGGGCCGTCGAAATCACGATCCCGCCGTTCGCGTCCGCGCCCGGCGTCCGGTCGTACTACGGATCGCTGCTGGCGCTGTACCTGTTCGCCATCCGCATGGCGGAGGTGCGCGGCAAGGTCACCGCCGACGAAGCGATGGCACTGCGCCGCGAGCTGGAGGCCGCGGCAGGCGCGGTCGAGGCCGTGACCGCGCAGCTTGATGCGCCGCTGAAGGCGCTCGCGCAGGAGTGGGCGGCGCTGCCCGCCTTCGAACTGCTGGGCAGCGGGCCGGATCGGGCCACGGCGGCCTACGGGGCGGCCAAGCTGCTCGAAGCGGTGGGGGTGCACGCCGCGCACCAGGACATCGAGGAGTGGGTACACCAGGAATACTTCGTGGCCGACGCCGAGCGCACCGGCACGATCCTCGTCTGTCCGGCGGGGTCGCCCGCGCTCAGCCGCGCCGTGGAAGTCGAGCGGTACCTGCAAACGCTGCGCCGTCCCTACGTGGTGTTGAGCGCCCAACCGGCGGCGTCGGAATTCAAAAAGGCACTGGCCCTTACGGCAGACATCCGCCCGATCTTCGCCCCGCTGGTGTACAGCGCACCGCTCGCCCTGTTCGCGGCGCACCTCTCCGCCGAGACCGGCGCGAGCTATGGACGCGGCGCGACCGGGCAGTGGGCGGATTGCCGCGACGGGGCAACGACGCGCAACAGCCTGATGGTATGATGCAGACACCCGGATTGGCACAGCACGGACGCGAAAGGGCGTAACGTCTATGTTTACGGAACAGATCAGGACCGAGCGAAACGGCGTGGTGGACATCACCGAGGGCGTGCGGCGCGCCGTCGAAGCTTCAGGGGTACAGGAAGGCATCGCGGTCGTGATGGTGCCGCATACAACGGCGGCGGTGACGATCATCTCCTTCCCCGACCCGCTCGGGCTGGAGGACGTGAACGACGAGATCAGCCGTCTGGTCCCGACGCGCATCGACTTCAAGCACCAGCACGACACGCCGCAAGACGCCGCCGGGCACGTCAAGTCGGTGCTGGTGGGCGCGTCGCTGTCGCTGATCGTGTCGGGCGGCGAGCTTGTGCTGGGACATTCGCAGGCGATCTATTTCTTCGAGTTCGACGGGCCGCGCCAGCGCATGTACAACGTCCAGGTCATCGGCCAATAAGCGCGCCCGCGCGGGCGCCCGGACACAACGCTCGCGCGGCACCCCCTCGAAGCGCCGGACAACGGCGCCAGCCAAGGTTATCCGCCCGACAATCCAGGCCCGATATTGGGCCGGGTCGTCGGGCGCCATTCCCCGCGTTCCCGGTTCAATTCGTCCCAAGTGAGCGCCAGCCGTGTGGAGGTGGGATGGCAGCGGTTCGGAGCCGATCCCACCCGGTTGATTTGCGCCTGAGGCGGTGAAACAACTGGGTCATTTCGGCAAAGTAGCAAGATGAAGGCATCCATTGCACCACATAAGTGTTATATTTAATATGACAAGTGTTAACACGCCTCTCAGGTGTTGGCGCTTGACAGAGAGCAAACGCATCACATTAGTTTAAGGAGGCGTTCAAATGGGTATAGGTGACATCATTGCCTGGATCGTGGTTGGCGCCATCGCAGGGTGGCTTGCCAGCGTCGTCATGGGAACCCGACGGGGTCAGAGCCTGCTTGAGGATATCGTGGTCGGTATCATCGGCGGGTTCATCGGCGGCATCATCATGGACCTGCTCGGCGTCGAGCTGGAGGCGGGCGATTTCAACCTCGCCAGCATCATCGTCGCCTTTGTTGGGGCCGTCGTGCTGCTGCTCATCCTCCGCGCTGTAAGAGGCAGCGCGCAGGTCTGACCGATTCGCGCCGTATCAGACAGATTGAGGAAGGGGCCGAGCGTGGTTTGCTCGGCCCCCTTCATTGGCAATCGTGTGGAGATCGTGACGCGCTGCGGGTGAGGCCCGCGCCTCACACCGCCGGGCGCCGGTTCAGTAGAAGATGATCCCGCCGCAGACGTTCAGGGATTGGCCGGTGATGTAGGCGGAATCGTCCGAGGCGAAGAAGGCCACCGCCCCGACCACATCCTCCGGCTCGCCCAGGCGCTTGAGCGCCGTCGCGTTGGTCCATTTGTCGATGTTTTCCTGCGTGCCCAGGTTTTGGCGCCCCATCTCGGTGAGGATGATGCCGGGGCACACCGCGTTGACAGTGATCCCGTAGGGGCCTAACTCCATCGCCAGCACGCGCGTGAACTCGATGGTCGCGGCCTTCGAGCTGCAATAGTGCGCCTGACCCGGCGCGCCCTGCTTCCCGCCGATGGACGAGATATGGATGATGCGTCCCGAACGCCGCGATTTCATGTGCGGGATGACGGCCTGCGTCACCAGGAAGGTGCCCTTGGCGTTCACGTCGAAGGCGCGCTGCCATTCCTCCTCCGTCAAATCCTCTACGAGGTTGACGGTCAGGACCCCGGCGTTGTTCACCAGCACGTCGAGCTGGCCAAAACCGTCGAGCACGGCGCGGACCATGTCGTGAACCTGCGCCTTGACGCTGACATCCGCCAGGACCGGCAGGGCGCGCCGCCCCTTCGCCTCGATCTGCCGCGCGACGTCGTTCAAAGCGGCTTCGTCCGAGGGCAGGTCGTTGATCGCCACGTCATAGCCGCGATCCGCCATGCCGAGCGCCAGCGCGCGGCCAATGCCCTTCGCGGCCCCCGTAATCAATACTACTTTGCCCATCACTAAACCTCCCTAAATAAAACAGGCCGCCGCTGGCGGCGGCCGGATCTCACCGGGCGCACACCACGCGGCGGAAAGAACGCGCACTCGCTTCCAGTTTAGCCCTTGACCGCGCCCATCGTCAGGCCGGTCACGATGTAACGCTGCGTCAGGAACGTGAGGATGACGATCGGGATGATCTGGATCACGGCCGCCGCCGCCATCTGCTCCCATACGATGTTCGTCTGGCCGACGAACTCGGTCAGCACAACGGTGAACGTCTTGGCGCTGCTGCTGGTCAAGAAAAGCGCGAGCATCAACTCGTTCCAACAGAACAGCGCAGTGAAGATCGCTACGGTCGAGAGGCCGCCCGCCGAGAGCGGCAGGCCGATCCGTAGGAGGACCTGCGGCCATGACGCGCCATCGACCAGCGCCGCCTCGAAGATCTCCAGCGGTATCTGGCGCATAAACGTGGTCGCCATCCAGATCGCAAACGGCAGGTTAAAGCCGATGTAGACGAAGGCCAGCCCCCAGCGCGTGTCGTGAAGGCCGATCTCGCGGATGGCGAGGTAGAGCGGGATCGCGGCCGCGATGGGGGGCATCATGCGCGTGCTGAGGATCCACAACTCCAACGCCTGACGCCGCTTGAAGGCAAACACCGCCAGCGCGAACGCCGCCGGGACCGCGATCAGGAGCACCCCGAACGTCGCGCCGAGCGTGATCACGATCGAGTTCTCAAGGTTGGGCAGCCGCCGTTCGAGGATGGCGTTGTAGTTGTCCCAGTTTAGGGAGGCGGGGATCCACACCGGATGCGGCTGGACCGTGAAGATCTCAAGGCGGGTCTTGAAGCCGGTGAGGACGGTCCAGATCAGCGGCGTGATATTCACCAACGTCAGGACGATGGCGAGCACGACAAGCGCCGCCTTGCGCAGCCGTCGCATG
>CAZGLU010000052.1:9030-11203 GCA_964526095.1 uncultured Anaerolineaceae bacterium
GCCGTCGCAGGGTTCGTGCGAGCGCATGGCGGGTAGGTTGGGCAACGGCGATATCGGGTGCGGGACGGGAACCCAAGCGCTCATGCACGGACATCGGCATATTCTCCGCGGATAAACCTGAACAGGATGTTGGTGACCACAGTCGCCATAATCAGGATCAGGACGGCAGCCGCCGATCCAAAGCCGACATTGAAGAAATTGAACATCTCGCGGTAGGCATAGATGCTGACCAACTCGGTGGCGTTGCCGGGGCCGCCACGGGTTGCGACGAACACCACATCGAACATACGGAAGTTGTCGATCACGCGGAAGATAATGCCGATCAGCACCACAGTCCGCAGGTAGGGGATCTCAATGTGCCGCAGGGTTTGCAGGAAGTTCGCCCCGTCGATGGCGGCCGCTTCGTACTGCTCGCGCGGGATGGACATCAGCCCGGCGAGCACCAACAGCATCAAGAAGGGCGCCCACTGCCAGACGTTGACCATCACGAGCGAGTTGAAAGCGGTGTCGGCCGTGCCGAACCAGCCATAAGGGCCGATCCCCACCTCGCGCAAGATGTAGTTCGCCACGCCGAGGACGGGGTTGAGGATATAGGACCACAGCAGGCCGGAAACGGTCGGCGTGACCATCATCGGCAGGATGAAGACCGTGCGGATAATCGAGCTGCCCCGCACGTCGTGAATTGCGAAGAACAGCCGCGCGACAAAATAGGCGATCACCAACTCAATGGCAATCGATACGACGATCAGGGTTAGCGTGTTCTGGATCGCCGTCTGAAACAGGTCATCGCTGAGCAGGTTCCGGTAATTCTCGAGACCGATGAACCCTGCCTGGTAGGGCCGGGAAAGGTTTTTGCGCGTGGTGCTCAAATAGAGCGAGTAGATCAGGGGATAGATGGACATCACCAATAAATAGATGACGGCCGGGGCAATAAAAAGATTCCTCGTTCGTCGAGCGGTCATCACAAATAACCTTTAGCTTCGGCGGCGTGTGCGATACAAAATGGGTAGTTGGGATTGCTCCCAACTACCCTTACTGTGCCACGGATCGGCTACTGGTTTACGACGTAGCCCGCATCCTTCAGAAGCTGCGCGACCTCCTGATCGGCGCCCTGCATGGCTTCCTCAGCCGTCAACTCGCCGGTGATCGCCCGCGAGATCCAGTTACCGATGGTGGTGATGATCTCGGACGACTCGGGGATGCGCGGGCGGCAGTCCGCGAAGGTGTACGGGAAGGACTCGGCAGCGACCGGAGTCCAGGGCTGGGCCTCGATCACCTCCGGGTCCTCCAGGGTGGAGAGACGGGCCGCAGGGCCACCCGCCAGCACGAATTCCTTGTGGATCTCCTGGCTGGTGAACCACTTGATGTACGCCCAGGCCAGATCCTTCTGCTCCGAGTAGGCGTTAATGCCCATCACCCAGCCGCCCAGCGGCGGGACAGGTTCAGAGCCTTCGGCGTGGGGGAACATCGCGGTGCCGAAGGTATCGACCACGATCGACTGCTCAGGATTGGCGAAGCCCGGCGTGCGGACGGTCCAGGCATTCACATGCGCCACCTGGCCGGTCGCAAAGAGCGCCGCACGCTCGTCCCAGGCGAGGTTTTCCGCGCCAATGGGCTGGTACTGGAGCATGTCCACGAAGAACTGCGCCACGGCGATGCTCTCAGGCGAGTCCAGCAAGGGGGTCATGTCGGCGTACATATCCGGCGAGCCGGGGTAGAGGCTCTCGAACGGCTTGCCGCCGAAGCCGTAGATGTACTCGAAGTAAGCCTGACCGATGGGTGAGCCGCGCTGGTTATTCATGGCGACGCCGTAGATGCCCCCATCGGGGTTGTGCAGGGCTTCGATGTTCGCGATCCACTCGTCGATCGTCTCAGCAGGCTCCAACCCGGCCTCCTCATAGAGGTCCGTGCGGTAGTGCTGAAGGATGACGTAGGGGCCGAAGGGGATGCCGATGATCTCGTCCTTCCAGGTGGCAACAGCCTGGAAGCTGGGGATGAAGTCGTCCCACTGCACGATGTCGGCGTCTTCCTCGATGTAGGGAGTCAGGTCGGTGACGAAACCGCCCTCGCCAAACTCACCCACCCAGGGGGCGTCCAGCACGATCACGTCAAACTCGCTGCTCTGGGACGTACCCTCGAGCACTTCCTTTTCGTGCGTGCCGTCGTAGCTGTA
>CAZGLU010000053.1:0-10766 GCA_964526095.1 uncultured Anaerolineaceae bacterium
ATCCTACACTCTTTCCCTACACGACGCTCTTCCGATCTTGCAGCGGGTCCTGCCCGCGCAGCACGCACGCGAACGGCTCGATCAGGGCCGCCGCCGCCGGATCGACGTCCGGGGCCAGCGGGATCAGGTCGCCTTGCAGGATCATCGCCGCCGGGATGCGCATGTACTCCGCGAAGGCGCCGTCCAGCGTGATGCCGATCGCGCCGTAGTTCGCGCAGCGGTTGTTGTTCCCCGTGACGCACTGGCGGCAGTGCCCGCAGCCGAAGTTGGGCGCGACCATGATGCGCTGCCCGACCTCGATCCCGGCCACGTCGGCCCCGACCTCGACCACGTCGCCCACGACCTCATGGCCGGGGATCCGCACCGTGCCGGGCGGGTACATGCGGTGCCCGCCGTGCAAGATGCGCAGGTCGGTGCCGCAGATCCCGGCGCTGACCACCTTCAGCAAGATCTCGTCCGCTCCGATGGTCGGCACGGGGCGCTCTTCGAGGCGAATGTCCTGCGGGCCGTAATAAACTGCGGCTAACATGCGTCACTCCCTTTTGGCGGGCGCCTGCTTGTCGGCGGCGCCGCACCGATGATCCTGTAATCCTGTGATGATAGGATACGCCAGTTCAGGCGTTTTTGCCAGTGATAAGGGCCGGGGTGCAGCGCGCGCCCCGGCCCCCGTGCCGTTCGTAACGCAGGCTACAGCGTCACCACGTCCAGGTCGAAGACCTTTGCGATCAGCCCGATATCGGCCCGGTTGTGGCCCGTCATCAGCAGGTAGTGGTGCGAGGCGGCGCGTTCCATCAGGCGGTGCCCGTCGGGTATCTTCAGCACGGCGCCGTTGAGGCAGTCCGAGCCGGGGTACTGCGCGTACCCCTCCAGGCTCCCCTCGACGACCGTCATCGTTTCGAAGGTCGGGTCGAGCTTCGCCATCGTCATCGGGCCTTCCGGCAGGCGCGCGTCGATGGCGGTCGCGTTCTCGTCCACGATGCGCAGCACCTTGGGGCGCAACGTCCATTCCGTCGCGAACGACTGCGGCACCACGCCCAGGTAGCCGCAGTGGGCCACCAGGATGTGGTTCTCCGGCTCGTTCACCTCCGGGAAGGCGGGGATCCGCTCGTGCTTGAGCGCGGCCTGCCCCATCAGGAACGGGTACAGGTTGGTCATCATGATCGGCACGTCGAGCGACTTGTTCAGGATGAACTTGGTCAGCATCGAGACGGTGTCCGCCTCGCAGCCCCAGATCAGACGTCGTTCCTCATAGAGCAGGTTCCACGCCAGACAGGGCGTCGTGTCCGAGAAGTGCGACTCGTTCAGGCAGTTGATCCCGACGCCCTGGATACTGGGATCGGCGTCCAGTTCCTGCCTGACCGCCAGATAGATCTTGAGCGCGCTGAGCATCTGGCGCGGCGCGAGGGCGTCGTCCAGGTTCAGGCGGTCGCGCCACGCATCCCACACGGCCTGCGCGTCCGCATCGGGGAGCGCCTTGGCGCGGGCCGCCAGTTCCTTAAAGCTCTTCTTGACGATGGTGATGCCGAACTTCGCGAATATGCGCTGCGTGCATTCGTCCTCCCACCAGTAGAAGCGCTTGAAGATCTCCGGCTGGAAGCCCTCACCGGGGTTATCCTGGAAGACGAGGAACTTGGACTGTCGCAGCAGCCGCCGGGTCGCCAGCGCCCGGCAGACTTTGCGGCTCTGGTCCAGGTTGTACGGCGTGATGACGTTGACGCCCTCCGCGCGCAGGTAGCTCGCCAGCTCCCAGTCCCACATCGCCATCGTGCCGAATTCGGACGTGATGACCAGCACGGGGTAGGGGATGGCCTTGAACTGGTCGAGCATGCGGTAGCCTTCGCCGAGCATCTGCGGGAAGATGGCCGCCTCGGCCTCCGGCAGCGGCGCGCCGAGGGGGACCGGGTCCAGCAGCTCGGCTTGCTCGGCCAGCAGGGTCTTCAGCGCATCGAGCTGGCGGTCGAAGTCTTCATTGCGGCCAGGGAAATAGAGCGGGACCAAACGTGCCTTCATAACAACCTCCACAGCGAAAATACATCCTGATTGCGTAAGCGCATTGTCCGCAAGAGTCCGCGTCTGGGCCGGGTGACCCTCTTGACACGGACTAATTTTTATTCTTAAAATAAGTCTAAGTTTAAGTCGTTTAAGATTTTACCATGAAAAATAATGGTTTTCCCGTTCTTCAGAACACCCGCGATATCCGCCGGGCCAATCAGCAGACGCTCCTGCGGCTGATCTATTTCAATGAGCCGATCAGCCGGATGGAACTCAGCAAGCTCTCCGGGCTGAGTCCGGCGACCGTCACCAACCTCGTCACCAACCTGGTCGCGGAAGGTCTGGTCATCTCGACCGGGCAGATCGAGTCGCAGGGCGGTCGCCCGCGCACCACGCTGGCGATCGACCCCACGTATGGCTATTTCATCGGCGCGGAGGTGGCCGAAACCCACGTCTACACCGCGCTGTACGACATGAAGCTCAACAAGATCGACGACGTGCACGTGGACGTGTCCGCCGACGAGAATCATGCCGAGGTCATCGCGCGCTACATCATCACCAGCGTCAGTGAGCTACAAGCCCGCCATCACGTGCCGGACTCCAGGGTTGTCTCGATGGGGATCGGCATGCCTGGCATCGTCAGCCGGGAGGGCGGCGTGTCCATCTTCGCCCCAAACTGGGGCTGGCGCAACATCCCCTTCCTCGACATGCTGCGCGCCCAACTCAACATCCCCATGCAGTTGGACAACGGCATGCAGGCGCTCGCGCTGGCTGAGGCCTGGTTTGGCGTCGGCCAGCAGGCGAATAACCTCGCTGCCCTGCTGTTGGGGACGGGCGTCGCGGCGGGGATCATCATCGACCGCCGCCTGTACCGGGGCACGACGAACAGCGCCGGTGAGTGGGGCCATACCTGCGTGGATATCAACGGCCCGCCCTGCCGCTGCGGCAGCCACGGCTGCATCGAGGCGTTCGTCGGCGCGCCCGCCATCCTGCGTCAGTTGCGCGCGCTGAACCCGGACCATCCGGCGCTCGCCCAGCCCGACCAGCGCGCGATGGTCCGCGCGCTGCACGCCGCCGCCCTCGACGGGGATCGGCACTGTACGCAGGTGATGGATCAGGTGACGCACTACCTCGGCGTGGGCATCGCCAACATCATCAACCTGTTCAACCCCCAACTGATCGTGCTCGGCGGCTGGTGCGGTGCGCAGATCAGCGACTACGTCCTGCCGCGCCTGGAGCCGGTCGTCCAGCGTTATGCCCTGAGCGAGCCGTTGAAGACGGTGGCTATCAAAGCAACTTCCCTGGGTGGCGAGGGTGGTATCGGCCTGGGTGCCGCCTGCCTCGCCCTGGAATCGTTCCTTATCGGACATGCTACATGAGGCCCAAATGAGGCCCCAAAAAGGAGGTGCACCTGCGCTCTGATCGACAAGACACTGTAAGACCGGGTTTATTCGTCTCGCAAAGCAGTTTTGGAGGAGGCAAACCGTGAAGGTCAGAAAGGCTTTGGTCCTGTTGGTTGTGCTTGCCCTGGTCGTGTCGGCGGTGCCGGCCCTGGCGCAAGATGACGAGCCGGTGACGCTGCGTGTCATGCACTGGACGGACACCATGACCGACGAGAGCGAGTGGTGGCGCAGCATCATCGATGGCTTTGAGGCCCAACACCCGAACGTCACCGTCGAGACGAACTTTATTCCGTTCGCGCAGTATCTCCCCGCGCTCGAGGCCATGATCGCTGGTGAGGAGCTGCCCGATGTGTTCTTCGGGCACGTGATGGTCGCGGAGCTTGGCCGCGCGGGCGCCATCGTCAACTACAGCGAAGTCATGGACGAGGAGTTCCTGAGCGGGTTCTTCCCCGGCCCGACACGCCAGTTCACCTTTGACGGCAACCTCTACGCCCTGCCGTGGACCTCGCAGATGTTCGGCATCTTCGTCAACGGCGCGATCATGGAAGAGCTTGGGCTTGAGCCGCCTGAAACCTGGGACGAGCTGATCGAGATGGCCCCCACCATCCGCGAGGCGGGCTACATCCCGCTGTCGTGGGGCAACGCTGCGGGCAACGTCTGCCCTGACTTCTTGCTGCCCCTCATCACGCAGTATGGTGGCGACGTGTACGCCCTCGACGACCTCACCGATCCCGACGTGTCCTGGGACTCGGAGCCGGTCATCAATGCGCTTGATCTGCTGAAGCGGCTCCAGGAAGCTGGCGTCTTCGTGGACGGCATTAACGGCGTCTCCGAGGAACAGGGCGCCCAGATCGCCTACTCTGGCCGCGCGGCGATGTTCTACGCCGGTTCGTGGTACCCCGGCGGGCTGTTCGCCCAGCAGGCCCCGCAGGAGTGGATGGACAACTACTACGTCATCAAGAACCCCGCGCTGACCCCGGACGACATCCACTGGTCCGGTAACGGCAGCGGTGAGGGCTGGGTCGTCAACGCGAACTCGGACAACCTGGACCTGGCGCTGGAGTTCGTCCAGTACCTGTTCAGCGATGAGGCGTACCAGATCCACATCGAAGCGACCCAGAACATGCCCTCCATGCCCGCCGCGATGGACTACCTGGAGAACGACATCGTGCGCGAGATGACGGGCTGGCTGGAGACCGACGGCGCGAACCACATCCTGTTCGGTACGGGGAGTTGGGACGCGGTGGCTAACGTCTGCGCCGGTATCCTGGATGGCTCGATCGAGCCGGTTGAGGGTGCGGCCCAGATCCAGGCGGATGTCGAGGCAGCTCGCGCACGGTAAGGCTGGCTGCCAGGCGGGCCGGCCTCGCGGTCCTTCGCGCTGAGCTGGCCGGTTATCCTGGTAAAAGGTGTGGCGTTGCAGATGGCGTTCTGGCGCCACACCTTTCCCTCTCTTGAAGCTCGACAGAATCGCGAGGACTCGTTATGTCTGCCAGCAATTTAATGCTCGACAAGGTGGGGCGGCAGCGGCTGGGCGATACGTGGCATCTACGGAGCCTGTTGATGCCGTTCCTGTTTCTGCTCCCGGCTGCGGCGTTCCTGATCGTTTTCATGGCTGTCCCGGTGGTGGACGCGATCCTGCTCAGCTTCCAGCGCTGGGATGGCCTGACGCCTGCCACCTGGGTCGGATTGCGCAACTACCGGCTGCTGCTGGAAGACCGCGTCTTCGTCCAGGCGCTGCGAAACACCGTTTATTTCACCCTCGCCACCGTTATCCTACAGACGACGATCCCGCTGCTGGTCGCTAACCTGATCAACACCGGCATCAAAGGCGGCGCGCTGTTCCGCCTGATCTTCTTCCTGCCGGTCATCATCTCGCTGACGATCACGGGCATGTTGTGGCGCATGATCCTTGAGCCGAACTTCGGCATGTTGAACGAGATGCTGCGCAACATCGGCCTGAAAGATTGGACGCAGCTCTGGCTGGCGGACCGGGACCTGGTGATCCCCTGCATCATCTTTGTGTCGGTCTGGCAGTCGTTGGGCTTCTACCTCGTCATCTTTTTCGCAGCCCTGCAAAACATCCCGGAAGACCTGTACGAGGCCGCGTCGATCGACGGGGCGAACGCGTGGCATCGTTTCCGCCACATCACTGTGCCTATGCTGCGTGGCACGCTTATCGTGGTCGTGGTCCTGAACACGATCAATGGCATCAAGGTGTTTGACCAGGTGTGGGTGATGACGGCAGGTGGTCCGAACCATGCCAGCGAGACGCTCGGCACGTACCTGTACCGGACGGCCTTTGGGGCGCAGGGAAGCTCGAACCCGCAGTTAGGCTATGCCACGGCGATCGCGATGCTGATCCTGCTCGCCAGCTTCATACTCAGCATTATTCAGATCCGCGTCGGCCAGATCCGCGAAGTGGAACTGTAAAAGGGTGCCATTATGGGTGCGATCACACAGCCAAAGCCGCTCGTTGAGCGCAACACCACGCTCCCGACGCGCTACCAGGTCGCGCGCTGGATCAAGTTCACAGGGATCTACCTGATCCTGCTGGCCCTGACGGTCGTCATGGCGTTCCCACTGGTCTGGATGCTCCTCACATCGTTCAAGGATCAGCGCGAGGTATTCTCTACGTTCTGGCCGACGACGTTCCAGCTCTCGAACTACGAGCGCGTGTGGGACGCCATGAATCTACCGCATCACATGCTGAACTCGGTCTACGTGACCGCCTTGAACGTCCTGATCGTCGTCGTGACGGCTACGCTCGCCGGGTACGCCTTCGCCAAGCTGAAGTTCCCCAAGCGAGACATCATCTTCTACTTCTTCCTGGCGGCGATGATGGTGCCGGGGCAGGCCATCCTGATCCCGATGTTCACGTTCCTCAAGGATCTCAACCTGCTCAACACGCGCACCGGCCTGGCCCTGTCGATGACCGGAGGCGCGATCGCGTTCGCGATCTTCCTGATGCGCGCGTTCTTCCGGTCGCTGCCGAGCGAGCTGGCCGACGCAGGCAAGATCGACGGCTGCACCGAATGGGGCGTCTTCTGGCACATCTACCTGCCCCTGGCGCGGCCCGGCATCGCGACGGTGATCATCTTCCAGTTCATGGGCACGTGGAACGAGTTCATGTTCTCGACCACCTTCATCTATAGGCCGGACCTGAAGACCATCCAGCCCGCGCTGTATCAGGCGGTGGGCCGCTATGCGGTCGATTACACGGCGCTCAGCTCCGGGTTGATCCTGGCGATCATCCCCATCCTGGCGGTGTTCCTGGTGTTGCAGCGGCAGTTCGTGCGCGGCTTGACCGCCGGCGCGTTCAAGGGATAAACCATCTATGACCGAGAAACTTCGGATCGCGCTGATCGGCGCGGGGCGCATCGCGGAACTGGGGCACCTGCCGGGCTTCGTCCGTGCCGGTGCGGAGGTGGTCGCGCTGTGCGACACCAACATGGCGAGCCTGTCGCTGCTGGCGGGGGAATACGGCGTGAGCCGCTGCTACGACGACTGGCGGGCCATGCTGGACGAGGGCGGTTTCGACGCGGTGAGCATTTGCACGCCGCCCGCCCTGCACGCGGAGATGGCACTCGCCAGCCTGGCGCGCGGCTATCCGACCCTGGTCGAGAAGCCGATGGCGGTGACCCTGGACGAGTGTGACCAGATGATTGAGGCGGCGTCGGCGGCGGACACGCTGCTGATGGTGGCCCATAACCAGCGTTTCTCGTTGCGGCATGTGGTCGCAAAGGAGGTGCTGGACAGTGGGCGCCTCGGTATCGTGCGCCGTGCCCACGCCGCCTTCACCCACGGCGGCCCGGAGAACTGGAGTCCCAACCAGACCTGGTATTTCAACACCGCGCTCGCCGGGCACGGATCGCTGCTCGACCTCGGCTACCACAAGATCGACCTGCTGCGCTGGCTGCTGGGTCAGGAGGTGGCGGAGATCTGCGCCATGGCCGCGACGTTCGAGAAGCCGACGGCCGCCGATGATACCGTCGTGGCGGCGCTGCGCTTCGATGGCGGCGCGCTCGGCACGCTCCAGATCAGTTGGGCCTCACGCCCCGGCGTCGAAGACCTGGTGACGCTCGGCTGCGAGCATGGCATGTTGCACGTGCCCTCGCAGGGGGACCAGCCGGTGCGCGTGTTCGAGCAGCGCCCCGCCGGGGACGTGATCGAGGCGACGTACCTGAACCACGCTGCCGCGCTCGACCCGGCCGGGTGGTTCGGCATGGCGGCGGCGTTCGTCGAGGCGGTGCGGGAGGGCAAGCCGTCCCCCGTGCCGGGGAGTGAGGGCCGCGCGACGCTGGCCGCCGTCTTGCGCGCCTATGAGGCAGCTTCGTAATCGTGCACCGTGCACGTTCATTGACGACCGGAGTTGAGAGGGAACATGGCTAAACAATTTCCGCAAGGGTTCTGGTGGGGGACCGCCACCGCGTCCTTCCAGATCGAGGGCTACACCAAAGCCGACGGGCGCGGTGAGTCGATCTGGGATCGCTTCTGCGCGACACCGGGCAAGATCGTGAACGGCGATACAGGCGATCCGGCCTGCGAATCGTATGTGCGCTACCCGGAAGACATCGCGGTGATGAAGGAGTTGGGCGTCAACGCCTACCGCTTCTCGATCGCGTGGCCGCGCATCATCCCGGACGGCGACGGGGAGGTTAACCCAAAGGGCCTGGACTACTACAGCCGCCTGGTTGACGCGCTGCTGGAGGCCGGGATCGCGCCCTTCGTCACGCTGTACCACTGGGATCTGCCGCAGGCCCTTCAGGACAAGGGCGGATGGGCCAACCGCGCCATCCTCGACGCGTTCACCCGGTACGTGGACGTCACGGTGTCCTGCCTGGGCGACCGCGTGCAGTCGTGGGCGACGTTTAACGAGCCGTGGTGCGTCGCCTTCCTGAGTAACGAGATCGGGGAGCACGCGCCCGGCCTGAAGGACCGCAAGCTGGCCGTGCAGGTCGCGCACAACGTCATGGTTGCGCACGGCCTGGCCGTCCCGATCATCCGCGAGCGCTGCCCCGGCGTGGACGTAGGCATCGTGCTCAACATGGAGCCGTCGCACCCGCATATGGACACGGAGGCGGATCACCGCGCCGCGAACCTCCAGCACGAGCGCTTCAACCGCTGGTTCCTCGATCCGCTCATGGGGCGCGGGTACCCGGCGGCGGCGTTGGAGTTCTACGGGGCGGATGCGCCGGAGATCGAGCCGGGCGACATGGAGACGATCGCGCAGCCGCTCGACTTCCTGGGCCTCAACTACTACTCGCGCCGCGTCATCCACGATCCGTCCGGCGGCGAGGGGCCGGTGCTGAACCAGCGCGACGAGGCGAACGTCAGCGCGCGCGGCTGGGAGATCTACCCGCGTGGCCTGTACGAGCTGCTGACGTGGCTGCACCGGGATTACCCGGAGATCCCCAAGATCATCGTCACCGAGAACGGCATCGCGCTGGACGACGTCCCCACGGAGGACGGGCAGATCCACGACCCGGCCCGGATCGCGTTCCTCAAGCAGCACTTCGAGGCCGCGCACGACGCGTTGGAGGCGGGGGTGCCGCTGGCCGGTTACTTCGTCTGGACGCTGATGGACAACTTCGAATGGGCGTACGGCACGTCCAGCCGGTTCGGGCTGGCCTACGTCGATTTCGAGACGCAGGTCCGCACCGTGAAGGACAGCGGGCGCTGGTTTGGCCGGGTGACGCGCGCCAACGCGCTTGTCGATTGAGGCGGGGCGCGTGTGATGGAAACGATTCGTATCGGTCCGGTGGACAAACCCCAGGCGCGGCTGGCGTTGGGCTGCTGGTCCTTCGGCCCGGAGCAGTGGACCGGGCAGCAGGACGCGAACCTGTTGGGCGCCATGCAGGCCGCGCTGGACCACGGCATCACCCACTTCGACACGGCTGTGGACTACGGCAACGGCTACTCCGAGGCGTTGATCGGGCGCTTTATTCAGGCGGACCCGTCGCGGCGGGACCGGATCTTCCTGGCGTCGAAGGTCAACCCGGCGGAGTTGACCGCCGACTACATCCTGGCGGCGGTGGACGAGAGCCTCGCCCGGCTGCAAACCGACTACATCGACCTGTACTACATCCACTGGCCGCGCACCGGGGCTGACATGCGGCCCCTGATGGAGGGCCTGGAGGCCGCCCGCGCGCAGGGCAAGATCGGCGCGATCGGCGTGAGCAACTTCTCCGTCGAGCAGATGGAACACGTGGCCGAGGTCGGGACCATCGACGCGCACCAGTTGGGCTACAACCTGTTCTGGCGCTACAAGGAGCAGGACGTCATCCCCTACTGCGTCGCGCACAACATCGCGGTGGTGACCTACAGCTCGATCGCGCATGGCATCCTGAGCGGCCGGTTCACCCGCGAGTTGAACCTGCCCGAAGGCGACCAGCGCCGGGACATCCTGCTGTTCCGTGAGGACGTCTGGCCGCACGTCTATGCGGCGGTGGAGGAGTTGAAGGCCCTGGCCGCTGAGTGCGGTCATCCCCTGGTCCACCTTGCGATCCGGTGGGTGCTGGAACAGCCGATGGTCACGTCCGTGCTGGTCGGCGCGCGTGACGCGCGGCAGGTGGAGCAGAACGCCGCCGCGCTGGCGGCTGAGGTCCCGGCGTGGGTCTTCGAGCGCATGACGGCCATCAGCGACCGGACCCACGCTCAGATCCCCAACCTGGGCAACGTCTTCGGATACTATCCGTGAGCTTGCGTCAGTATCTTACCTGTGTACCACGCGTGCAGGAAAGGCAAAGCGATGAGCATCGAAGGGTTAGACGACAAGACGATCATCCAGATCTGCGTGATCGTGGATGACGTCGAGAAGTATATGAAGCGCTATTCGGAGATCTTCGGCCTGCCCATGCTGGAGGAGTACCACATCACGGCCGGGCACGACGAGACGAAGGCGACGTACTACGGCGAGCCGACCGACGCCCGCGCCAAGATCACCTCGTTCTTCTTTGGCCAGGTGCAGTTCGAGCTGCTTCAGCCGTTGGGCGGGCCGAGCGTGTGGCAGGACTTCCTGGACAAGAACGGCCCCGGCGTGCATCACATCGCCTTCAAGGTGAACGGCACGGACCGTGTGGCGGCGTCGTTCGAGGCGCAGGGCTTCCCGATCTCGCAGCAGGGCTTCTTCACCGGGCTGCCGCGCGGCATGTACACCTACCTGGACACCGAGCCGGCGTTGGGCACGACGGTCGAGTTGCTGGAGTGGTTGGATAAGGAGCAGGTATCATGAGCGCCACCCCGTTTGGAGATAACGTAGTCTGCCAGGTCGGGCTGATCGTGGAGGACATCGAGCGCACCGCGCAGCGCTACGCCGAGATCTTCGACGTGCCGGTGCCGCCCGTGCATGTGACGCTGGCGCACGACGTC
>CAZGLU010000053.1:10776-11114 GCA_964526095.1 uncultured Anaerolineaceae bacterium
ACGTCACCGAGACGACGTACAAGGGCGAGCCTTCGGACGCGACTGCTAAGCTCGCTTTCTTCGACTTCGGCCAGGTTCAGATCGAGCTGATCGAGCCGGACGCGCTGCCGAGCGTGTGGCGGGACTACCTGAACGAGCACGGCGAGGGCGTGCATCATATCGCCTTCCGTGTCAAGGATACGAACGAGGCGGTCGCTTACCTGGAGGGGCACGGCATCGGCGTGTTGCAGCAGGGCCTCTACTCGGACCGTAGTGGCATGTACACCTATATGGACAGTATTCCGGCACTAGGCGTTATGCTGGAATTGTTGGAAAATTACTCGTAGCCGTTTGGAGCT
>CAZGLU010000054.1:0-3090 GCA_964526095.1 uncultured Anaerolineaceae bacterium
CCCCACCCACCCCCTCTCCTACACTCTTTCCCTACACGACGCTCTTCCGATCTCGCCACGACGGACTTCGTTCAGGATGCGCTGGACGAGATCCTGACCGGCAGCGCCACGACCGTGCAGATCGGCACCTCACCCAGCTTCCGCTTCCGCGTGAACGTGCCGGATACGTGGCTGCCCGCCGACGAGGAGAGCGACGAGTGGCAGGCGCGCCGCGCGGTGCTTGAGGACGCGTTCCCACCGGCCCCCGGCCAGTTGAGCGTGTGGGAGCAGGTGGACGAGCCGTTCAGCGCCGTCACGCGGGACCCGGTCTACGGCGGCGTGCTGCCCAACGTCCGGTTGGTCGAGACCGATCCGGAGGCGCTCGAACGTGACGGCATGGTGGCCGCGCTCGAGCTTCAGGAGATCCTGCCCCTGCCCGCCGCCCAGGAGGGGGAGGAGCCGACCGTCTGCAACCGGATGCGGATCCTGGCGCAGACCGCGCAGGCGGACGGCAGCGCGGCGTCGGTGCAGGACAACGAACTGATCGAGGCGCGGCTGCTCGAGCGCGATCCGCCCGACGACTGCGTGTTTTACATCCACCGCCGCGCCACCAACCGCCTGCCGCAGCAGATCACGTTCCCGCTCAGCCCCGAACGGGCGCCGGACGCCATGCGCGCTGTTTCGATCATGGTGCCGGTGGGGGCCGAGCGCTATGCCGTGTGGTGGCTCACCTTCGCCGACGATGCGGCGTCCGCCTACTCGGACGCACTCAACCGCATCGTCGAAAGCCTGGAATATCGTCCGGCTGACTAGCCTAGATCGTCCACATTGCTGCCGCAGAGCCGGGCCGGATCCGGCGGCTGGTGATCCGAGGGGGAAGGGATGCGCATGCACGGTGCCTACAGGCTGCTGCCACTCTTGCTGCTCTACGTCCTGCTGATCCTGTTGTTCGCCCCGTCCGGACTGGCCAATGATGACGAGGTGCTCTATGCGCGCTTCGCGGAGCGTCTGACACACGGCTATTACTCGCCCCGTGGGGATATCAACCTCTGGTTCGGGCCGGGGTACCCGCTGATCCTGGCCGCCTTCGACGCCCTGGATCTGCCCTGGATGGCGGCCCGCTTCCTGAACGCGGCCCTGCTGCTGGCGGCGATCCTGTACTTCTACGCTGCGCTGCGCCTCTACACCGCCGAGCGCCCGGCGCTGGCGTTCGCGTACCTGCTCGGCCTCTACCCACCGTTCCTGGCGCTGGTGTTCCGCCTGTATACCGAGACGCTCGTGTTGTTCCTGGTCTTCGGGCTGATCTACCACGTGTGCCGGTTCTTTCGGCCCGCACGCCGCAGGCCGTGGGCGCATCTCGTGGTGGGCGGGCTGTACTTCGGCTATCTGGCGCTGACCAAGGTGTTCTTCGGTTACGTGCTGCTGGCCGGGCTGCTGCTGTTCGCCGCGCTCTACGCGGTCCGCCGGAGGGTCCACTTCGGGTATATGGCGGCGTTCTTCGTCATCGCGCTGCTGCCCTGCATCCCCTACCTGGTCTACACCTACGACCTGACGGGCCGCGTGTACTACTGGGGCAACTCCGGCGGCATGAGCCTCTACTGGATCTCCAGCCCGCACGAGGACGACCTGGGCGACTGGCACACCAGTTCCCATTTCAGCAGCCGCGAGTTCCTCGACGCGGAGCACGAGATGGCGGAGCACCACCAGACCTTCTTCAACGAGGTCGCGGAACTGCCGGGCCTGGAGCAGGACGCCGCCTTTCAGCGCCGCGCGCTGGAGAACATCCGGCACCATCCCCTCAAGTACCTGCATAATGTGGCGGCGAACATCGGGCGGCTGGTGTTCAACTACCCGTACTCGTATACGCCCCAGAAGCTGTCGACCTACGCGTACATCCTGCCCAACGTGTTCCTCGTCGCGCTGGTCGTCTTCAGCCTCTACCCGACCTGGGTCGCGCGGCGGCGCATCCCCTTCGAGATCTATGCCCTGCTGGCGATCGGCGTGATCGCGTTCTGCGGGTCCTCGCTGCTGAGCGCCTTCAACCGCCAGCTTGTCCCGATCGTGCCGTTCCTGGCGCTGTGGTTGGCCTACGTCTGGACGTGCGTGGTGCGCATCGAGATCCGGGCCGCGCCCGAAGCGGCGGAGTAGCCGCTATGGGCTATCAACAAGCGCCCGGCGATCCGCTACACTATTAATGCAGAATTGAGGACGCACAAGCGGTTGACGGTGCGTTATGCCTCGCGCCGCCGGGATGTTGGCGCCGTGTCAGAAAACTCCGGGCCGTGGGCCGGACGGGGTAAACTAGGCCCATCGCCCAACGAGTTCAACGGACTGTGATTCGATGCCGGAATTGCCCGAAGTAGAGACGGTGGTGCGCGGCATACGCGGTAAGCTGCTGGGCCGCACGATCACCGGCGTGACCTTCGATTGGCCGGGCAGCCTCGTCACGCCCGACCCGGCGACGTTCGCCGCGCGGATCGCCGGGCAGACGGTGCGGGACGTGGGGCGGCGCGCCAAGTACATCCTGATCGGCCTGGACCCGGACACGCTGATCATTCACCTGAAGATGACCGGGCGGCTGTACGTCGTGCCGAACGACGCCGAGGATTACGCCGACCGCTGGGTGCATTTCACCTTCCAGCTCGACAATGGCCACCAACTGCGCTTCTCGGACTCGCGCAAGTTTGGCCGCGTGTACCTCGTCGCGGACCCGGCCGAGGTGACCCGCCCGCTCGGCCCGGAGCCGCTGGCGGACGATTTCACGCTGGACGACTTTCGCGCCCGGCTGGCCCGGCGCTCCGGCGCCCTGAAGCCGCTGCTGCTCAACCAGACCTTCCTGGCCGGTCTGGGCAACATCTATGTGGACGAGGCGCTGTTCGCCAGCGGCCTGCACCCGCTCGCCCGCGCGGACGCGCTCAGTGAGGACGACATCGCGCGGCTGTACGAGGCGATCCGCCATGTGCTGCGCGAGGGGATCCGGCGGGAGGGCGCGAGCGTGAAATGGTATCGCAAGCCGGACGGCACGAAAGGCTCGGCCCAGGACGGCCTGAGCGTCTACGGACGGGCGGGGATGCCCTGCCCGCGCTGCGGCGGCCCGGTCAGCAAGATCGT
>CAZGLU010000054.1:3108-11108 GCA_964526095.1 uncultured Anaerolineaceae bacterium
CTGTGCCCCACGTGCCAGCGGTTGTGATAGGGTGCGGCCCGAACGCCGGGCGCAGCGGCCCGTAGGTGGTAACGAGGTGGAACGATGACCCCTGACTCCTCCGGTATGACGGAGTTCCTGGAACAGATAAGCGGGCTGCTGGGGTTCACCTGTGCGGCGGGCCTGATCTGGCTGGTGCTGATGGCGCTGGTCGTGCAGCGCGCCTCCGAGCGCCGCCGCCGGGCGGCGCAGGGCGAGCCGCCGCTGCCCGGCTTTCACGTGACGGCGCTGAACTGGCTGCGCCGCGTGACCGCGTCCGGGGGGGCCGCGCCGCGTCGTGATGCGCCGGGCCGCACACCCGCGGCGATCGCCGCGCCGCTGCCGGACCTGTCGATGCTGACGGGCGACCTGCCGCCCGACGACGCGCCCCCGGTTGAGGCCGAGCCGGAGCCTGCCCCTGCCGTGCCGACGCCGCCGGTGGACGAGGCGCCGGTCCAGGCCCCCGCCGAAGGGGTGGCCGAGGCCCCGCCGCCGGGCGAACCCCTCATGCAGCCGCCGCCGGATGCGGTGGAGGTGCTGCGCGTGTGGCGTGCGCCGGATAATGGCGCGCTGTTTGTGGCGCTGGGCGAGCAGGTTTTCACGTCGGCGGAGGCGGTGCGGCGTGCCGGGCTGGAGCCACACCTTCAAGGCGTGCTGCGCGACCTGGCGCGCCTGGCGGGGACCCCGCTGGTGCCGCCGCCCCCGCGCCCCGTCACCCCGACCATCGAGCCGCCCCCGGCCCGGCCCGAGTCGCTCCTGCGCCAGGTGTCCCGCGTGGCGATGGGCGCGGCCCCGGTGGCGGACGAGCCGGTGCATCCGCGCGGGATCGCGGACGAGATCGAGGACCTGCTGCAAGCGCGGCTGCGCACGATGCCGGAGTATGCGAACCGCTCGATCCACGTCAAGCCCGCGCTCGATGGCGGCGTGCGGATCGAGGTGGGCGATACCTCCTACGCCGGGGTGGGTGACGTGGACGACCCGGAGATCCGGGCGCTGCTGCTCGACGTCGTGCGCGAGTGGGAGGCGCGCGAGTAGGGGCCGCGAGCCTCACGCCGCGCGCCGGTAAAACAGCGCGGACAGCACGCTCGCGCCCAGGTTCCGCTGGCGTCCGTAGCGTTCGAGCAGCGAGGCCGGCACCGGGTCGAGGTCGATCGGGTCGTTGATGAGGTAATCATCCCCCTCGCGGGCCAGGACCAGCACCCAATGCTGGTCGTTGTCGTTATAGCGCGTCTGCGGCGTGCGGTCCACCTGGACCGGCACCGGGCAGCGCGCGGCGAGGCTGGCGTCAATGCGGCTGATCAGGCCGGGGCCGGGCTGCTCCTTGCCCTCGAAGCGGATGTTCCCATACACGGTTTGCAGCGCGTTCCAGCTTACGTAGTAGTTGTTCCAGAAGCCGCCGCTCGCCCGCATGGCCGCGTTCAGCCGGGCCGGGTCCGTGTCGTGGCCGTAGGCGCGGGCCAGCATCGCGAAGCAGGTCAGCAGGCAGCCCCACGACCCGATCGTGACCGGGGAGCCGGGGTGCCCCAACACGTCCCGGCGCCAGCGCGCGTCCCGCTGCGAAAAGTGCGGCGCGATGGACGCGACGTGGGACGTGTCCGGCTTCGGCTTGCCGGTGACCTCGCCATCCGGCCCCGGCACGCCGATGCGCAGCCACAGCAGCACGCCGAAGCGCCGCCCGTCCGGGCCGTGCATGGCCCAGTCCGCGTAGTAGGTGCCCGGCGTCTCCGGCGCGCGCAGGTCGAGCGAGACGTGGGCCTCCTCGCCCGGCGCGCAGACGGGCAGGGGCACGTGGCGGCGTTCGGGGATCAGGTTCCCCTGCACGTAGCGCAGCGTGTAGCCAGGCCCCCAGGGCAACGTGCCGCTGTTCTGCACCAGCCACGTCTTGGTGAAGGGCGTGCCTGCCTCCAGCCGGGCATCGTCCTCGATGGTGACGTCGTCCAGGTAGAGGCAATCGTTCCGGCCAACGCCCGCCCCCGGCGCGGTGGCCTTGATCCGCACCCACACCACGTCCCCGAACAGGCGCCCGCCGGGGTCCCGGCAGCGCCAGTCGCTGAAGTACGTCCCCGGCTCGATAGGCGCCGTCATGCGCACCGAGATCGGCACGCTCCCGCCGGGCGGACAGGCGGGCAGCGGGATGCTCGTGCGGTTCGTCATGGGCACGCCGCTGACGTGGTAGAGCGTGTAGCCCGCCCCCCACGGCACGTCGCCGTTGTTCTCCAGCAGCCACGTTTTGACGAACGGGGTGCCGCCGGGCAGCTCGGTGTCGTCGGGGATGGTCACGTCGCGGACGAACTGGGCGCTGGCGAAGGGTGACATGGCGTTCTCTCCGGGGTGCGAAGCCGGTCGTGATGGGAGAGAGGCGGCGCCTGAGCGGACCAGGTGGGCCGCCTCAGCCTTCGGATGTTCCTCAATTCATTTTATAATCAAACACTTAACAGCACAATCACACCCGGCGCAACCAGCGGCCCGCCCCTGCGTATAGATCAGTGAATCGGCCATGCGAAAAGGGAGATGACACCATGGCACGGGCGGACGACCTGTTAGCCCAGAAGTTTGTATGCCCACGCTGCAAGGAGCGCGGCGCGCACGTGGAGCGGCTGTCTATGTCCGGCACGGGGCTGTCGCGGCTGCTGGAGATCCAGCCCCACCGCTTCGCATTCGTTTCGTGCGAGAACTGCGGCTATACCGAGGTGTACAACCTGCGCATCCTGGAGGGCCATGACAACGTCGGGACGTTCCTGGACATCCTCTTCATGGACTGATCGCGTCAGGGGAAGCGTGGGGGCGCCTGCGGGCGCCCTTTTTTTGTCCGGCTCAGGCGAACTGCGTCTCGACGGGCGCCACCTTCAGCTTGCCCTGCTCGGTGCGCGTCAGGCGGCCCGCCGGGATCAGGTTGTCGTGCTGGAACAGCAGCAGCGCATCGGTCTCCAGCGCCCACGCCTGCCACCGCCGCTTGCTTTCGAGCGTGACGAGCGGCTCCACGTCGTAGGCCGTCATCCAGGCCAGGCGCTCGAAGTGCACCGCGTAGCTCGCCAGGTCGGAGACGAACAACGCCGTTTGGCCCGCGCTCTCGAACAGGATCGACTGGTGGCCGGGCGTGTGGCCCGGCGTCACCACGCCGCGCACCCCCGGCACGATCTCCGTGTCGCCGTGCAGCAGGCGCAGTTGGCCGCGCGCCATCAGCGGCTCGTAGTTCGCCGCGAAGTACGTCCCGCGCGTGCGCTCGTTCGGGTGCGTGGCGTCCTCATACTCGCGCGCCTGGACCACGTACTCCGCGTTGGGGAAGGTGGGCGTGATCGCGCCGTCTGGCCCGTGCGTCGTGTTGCCCCCGCAGTGATCGGCGTGCAGGTGCGTGTTGATCACCAGGTCCACATCGCCCGGCGCGACGCCGCAGCGCGCCAGCCCGTCGAGCAGCGTGCCGTGCGGATGCGTCAGGCCCCACTGCTCGACCGAGCGCTCGTCCAGCTTATCGCCCAGCCCGGTATCGACCACGATCGTGCGCCCGCCCGTGCGGACCAGCAGGCACGTGAGCGTCATCGGCACGCGGTTCAGGTCGTCCGGCGTCAGGATGCGGCTCCACAGCACGCGCGGCACCAGCCCGAACGGGCCGCCGCCGTCCACCTGCACCAGCCCGGCGCTGACCGGCGTGATCTCGATCTCCCCGACACGAAACATGCAGCTTCTCCTCCTGGTATGGTCCGTCGCGGCCCAGATGGTACCCGCCCGGCGGCCCTGCGCACAAGCCCCGGCCAATTGATTGCATTCCGGTCAGAAATATTGTATAATAGAACGTATGTGCGGACGATTCACCCTCTCCATCCCTGATCCCGAAACCCTCGGCCAGACGTTTGCCCTGGGCAGCGTGCCGCCGGACCTGCCGCCGCGCTTCAACATCGCGCCGACGCAGCCGGTGGCGACCGTCATTCAGGACCCTGACAGCGGCGAGAACAAGCTTGTCGTGATGCGTTGGGGCCTGATCCCGTCGTGGTCCAAGGACCCGTCCATCGGCAACCGCCTGATCAACGCACGCGGCGAGACCGTCGCGGAGAAGCCCGCCTTTCGCTCGGCCTTCGCGCGGCGGCGCTGCCTGATCGTCGCGGACGGCTTCTATGAGTGGCAGGCTCAGCCGGACGGCCCGAAGGTGCCGATGTACATCACCCTGCGGGATCGTTCCGTTTTCGGCTTTGCCGGGTTGTGGGAACGCTGGACGGAGCCGGAGAGCGGCGAGACGATCGCCACGTGCACCATCATCACCGGCCCGCCGAACGAGTTGGTCGCCCCCATCCACGACCGCATGCCGGTCATCATCCCGCGGGAGGCGCACGCGCTGTGGCTCAACCCGGCTGAGACGGACACGGACCGGCTCTCCGCGCTGCTGCGTCCCTACCCGGCGGAAGCGATGATCGCCTATCCGGTGTCCCGCAAGGTCAATATGGTGACGTACGACAGCCCGGAATTGATCGAGCAGGTGGGCTAGGGCGCCGATCTAGCTCTCACCCTCAGCGTGGCTGAAAAAATGCCGCCTGAAGCTCAGCGATCAGTACGCGGCGTTCGTCGGCGGGCAGGAAGGCGGCTTCGGCTGCGTTCAGCAGCATCATCTTCAGCGCGTCGAGGGGCACGCCCAGCCGCGTGTGGCACAGCACCAGTTCATCCGTGAGCGTGATGTTGCTCAGCGCCGGGTCGTCCGTGTTGACCGTGACGCAGACGCCCTGCTCAAACAGCCACTTGAGCGGGTAGTCCTCCAGACGGCGCACGGCGCCCGTTTGCAGGTTGCTCGTCGGGCACAATTCCAGCGGCACGCCCGCCGCCCGCACCAGCTCCACCACCCGGTCATCCTCGACGATCCGCACGCCGTGGCCGATGCGATCCGCTCCAATGTGCGTGACGGCCTCGCGGATGTTCTGCGGCCCGTCCCATTCCCCGGCGTGGATGGTGAGCGCCAGCCCGGCGGCCCGCGCCTGCTCGAAGACCGGCTGAAACGGCAGGGCGCTGTGCCCCATCTCTAACCCGGCCAGGTCCAGGCCGACGATCCCGTTCCCCACGAAGCCCACCCCCGCCGCCACCGTCTGCGCCGCGATGGTGAGGCTTTCGTGCCGGTTGACCGAGATGATCAGCCGCACCCCGATCCGAAACTGCTGCCCGGCCTGCGCGGCGGCGTCACACACGCAGGCGATCACTTCCTCATAACTGGCGCTGTTGTGGCGGGCCAGCGCGTGCGGCGTGAAGCGCAGCTCCAGATGCCGGACGTTGTCGGCTGCCGCGTCCTCCACCGCCTCGAACGTGACGCGGCGGATGATCTCCGGCGAGCGGAAGAAATGGCGCAGGGCGCGGAACTTGCCCATGAAGATGTTGGCGCTGGCAGCGTCGGCCTCCACCATCTGCACGTGGGGCCGGAGTTGTTCGAGGTCTTCGGCGGGGACGGGGATCTGGTGTTCGCGGGCGATCTCCAACAGCGTGGCGAGGCGCAGCGACCCCTCGAGGTGGCGGTGCAGATCGACCTTCGGCCAGGCATGGATCGCCCGCCAGAGTTCGTCGTGGCGGTCAGGGGCCGAGCGCAATTCAAAGCGCGTCATGGTGCTTAACTCGGTTCTAGCGGTAGCTCAACGATGAAGGTGCTGCCCTGGTTTTCCTGGCTTTCGGCGTATACCGTCCCGCCGTGGGCCTCCACGATGCGTTTCACGATCGACAGGCCGAGGCCTGCGCCGCCGTACTGGTGCTTGATCGACCGGTCGGCCTGGTAGAAGCGCTCGAAGATGTGCGGTAGCTTGCTCGCCGGGATGCCGATCCCCTGATCGGTGATCGCGATCTGGAAGCGCGTGCCCGATGGATCGACGCTCGTGCGCAGCCGGATCGTGCTGTTCGGCGGGGAGAACTTGGCCGCGTTGCCCAACAAGTTGTCCAGCACCTGGTTGAGCCGGTCTCGATCTCCTTCCATCATATACGTGCCCGGCACCAACTCGGTTTCGAAGTTTAACTGGCGCAGGCTGTTCACCAGCGCCGCGCCCTCGACGGCGGTGGCGCATAGCTCGTTCAGTTCGACGATGCCGAGTTCGAGCGTGTCGGGGCTGATGCGCCCCAGCGTGAGGATGTCCTCAATCAGGCGGCTGATGGACTGCGCCTTCTCGTCAATAATCGCCAGCACGCTGGCCTGTTCCTCGTTGACAGGCCCCATCTCCTCGGCGCGCAGCAGCCCGGCGTAGCCGCGCACGAGCGCCAGCGGACTGCGCAGTTCGTGGCTGACGTTGGCGATCAACTCGTCGCGCAGCTCATCCAGCGCCTTGAGGTTGGCGTTGGCCTCGGCCAGTTCGGCGGCGTGGCGGCGCGTTTCGTCGAGCAGGCGCATCGTTTCCAGCGCCGCCGCGATCTGGCCGCCCGCGATGACGAGCAGGCGCTCGTGGTCTGTGCTGAAGGCATAGGGCTGGTCGCTGTCGATGCTCAGCGCGCCGATGGTCCGGTCCTGCACGGTGAGCGGCACGCACAACAGCGCGCGGATGTCCGGGTCGATGAAGCGGAAGCCCCGCTCGCTGCGCGTATCGGCCACGTAGATCGTGCGGCTCGTCGCCACCACGCGCCCGGCTACCGGCTCGCCTAACTTGAAGCGGGCCTGGGGCAGCAGGGCCGGGTCCACGCCCGCCGCCGCGCGCACCTGGACCACCTGTTCCTGTTCGTCCAGCAGGCTGACCGATGCGGAGCGGCACCCGAACACGTGCTTGATCGTCTCGGTAACGGTGCGCAGCATGTCGTCCAGCGCCTGGCTGCTGCTCACGCGCTGGGCCAATTCGTGCAGGGCGCTCACCTCGTCCAGCCGCCGGCGCAGGATGAGGTGGTAGCGTGCGTTCTCAAACGCGGCGGCCGCCTGCATGCAGACGAGGTCCAGGGCGCGCAGCCGGTCGCTGAGAAACTCATACGGCTGGTCGTAGTACAGCGCCAGCGCGCCCACGAGCCGGTCTCCGTACCGGATCGGGCACGCCGCCGCCGCGCGGACCGGCCATCCGCGCCGGTCTTGCTCCGCGCTGCCCGGCTCCGTGCCGGGCGCCTGGATCTCCGGCTGGCTGGTGCGCAGCGACCGTTCGATCAGGCTGCCGGGGGGCGTGCGGGTGAGCCGGGTGACCGCCAGTTCGTCGCTGGCGGCGGATCGCTCGCCGATCCATGTGGTCGACTCCCAGGCGGCATCTTCGATCAGGTACAACCGCGCTTCCCTGGGCGCGAACAGGTCATTGGCGGCAACCAGCACCAGCCGCGCGATGCCGTCGGCATCATGCCCGGAAGCCAGCGCCAGGCCGAGCCGGTGGATCGCCTCCAGCATGGCGAGGCGGCTGGCCGTCTCGTGGAACAACTGGAGGTTCTGGATCGCGCTGGCGATCGGCCCGGATACCGTCTCCAGCACGCGGATGTCGTCGTCGGTGTAGGCGTTGGGCCGGTAGCTCTGCACGCTGATCGCGCCCACGATGTCATCCTGCGTGGCGAGCGGCATCAACAGGATGCTGCGCGGTATCTCCCCGTCCACGATCGTGTCCTCGGGCAGCTTCTCGCGGGCCGTGTCGCTGATGATGATCGGCTTGCCCGTTCGCAGCACGATGCCGACCAGCCCTTCACTGGCCGCCTGGACGGTGTCGCTGCGCCGGATGCCGTGCTCGTAGGCCCCGGTAAGCTGAACCTGCTGCGTCTCCTGGTTGTACAGCGCGATATAGAAGGTGGTCGCATCCATCAGGTTGTTCACCTTCTGGTATACGACCTCCAGCAGCCCGTTCAGGTCAAGGTGGCCGAGCGCCTGGCTGACGTCCCCGATGGCGGCAAGCTGCCGGATGCGCCGCTGATCCTCCTCGAGGGTGCGCGCGGTGTAGAGCGCGGCGGCGGCCTGGCTGGCGAGCGCCTGTGCCAGCTCGGCGTCTTCGTTCGTGAAGCGGCCCGGCTCGTTGGCGTTGAGATTGAGCACGAGATCGGAAGAGCGTCGTGTAGGGAAAGAGTGTAGGATAGGGTGT
>CAZGLU010000055.1:0-11104 GCA_964526095.1 uncultured Anaerolineaceae bacterium
CGATCAGCACCTTCGGTGGCCTGAAGGCGCGCGGCAACCCCCTCGGCGCGACCGGCGTCTATCAGGCGGTCGAGATCGCGCTTCAGGTGCGGCGCGCGGCGGGCGATAACCAGGTGCCCAACGCGCGGCTGGGGCTGGCGCTCAGCGTGGGCGGTCTCGGCGGCACCGCTGTGGCGCATGTCCTGGAGCGCGTGGAGTAGGTGGGTCAGGGCGCAAGCGGATCGACTTCGAGTGGCTTCTCGGCGCATGTCGAGGAGCCTTTTTCATTAAAGGCTATACTTCGGGTACGCTGCGGTACCGGACGAAAATCGGAGGGGAAAGGGTGCCGCTTCCCGATTTTGAACGCATCGACATTCCCAGATCGAAGCTGGAAAACTATCTGTTGTCAGTTACTCATTCAAGTGGGCGAGGAAAAGCACTCTTTTTCACCCGATTTGGCTTTACCGTCGATGAATGGGAGGTGCTGGCCGAAGCCTTGCGAGAACATGCCCTACAGCAAGAGTTGGTTAAAATTGAAGAAACTGTTTTTGGAACGCGTTATGTGATCGAGGGGCCATTGCGGACGCCAATTGGCCGGTGGCCGACGGTTCGATCCGTCTGGTTTATTGATGAGGGCGGTGTTGTTCTGCGATTCGTGACGGCTTATCCGAAGTGAGCGAGGACGGCGAACGATGCATGAGCTTGAGCAGGTAGTTCTGACCACCGACATCCCCGAGCACGACCTGAAAGCGGGCGATATTGGGACGATTGTTTTGATCCACGGCGATCACGAAGGATACGAAGTTGAGTTCGTCACCCTTGACGGTAAGACAGTCGCGGTGGTGACGGTTCTGGCGTCCCAAATACGCCCCGTACAGGAACGGGAGATCGCGCACGCTCGCCGGATCGCGGCTGCGTAGATGGGCGCTCCTCCCTCTCGCCCGTTGTCACTTGTGTGGGGAATTGCTCATAATCTGAGAGCGACACAGCCTACCGCCGCGCGAGCAGGCGGCGGGCGCCACGGAAAAGGAGAGCCACATGCCGTTCTTGTTACTGTTTCAGGGTCTTCCCGATCGTCCGGTGACGGTCAGCACGACCGTAGGGCAGATTATTACGTGGGTGGTGATCGGCCTGATCGCGGGCCTGTTCGCCAGCCTGTTCGTACGCGGGCGCATGAGCTTGCTGGGCCTGATCATGCTCGGCTTGCTGGGGGCCTTCGTCGGCGGCCTGATCTTTGACTTCCTCGACATCACCCCCAGCGGCGCGTTGGGTGGTGAATTGGTCATCGCGTGGATCGACGTGGTCGCCGCCGTCATCGGCTCGCTGATCGTCTTCGCCCTGGTCGGGACGTTCTTCCGGCGGCGCTACTACGAGTAGCGCGGATGATGATCGGCTGTGCCGCACGCCGCGTGCCGGATCGTGCATCTGCGAAGGCTGTTCCACCGGGGACAGCCCTTTTTTTGTGCGAGGCCGGGCGAACCCTCGACGGGCGGCGCGCTTTGATCTATCCTTGAGGCGTTCGCGGCGCACCACCAACCAGAACGAGTCCGGCGTATGGCCCTCGAATCGCTGTCGGTCGTGATCCCCTGCTACAACAGTGAGGCGAGTTTGCCGCTGCTGATCGAGCGGCTGCTGCCCGTACTGGACGCCGAGGCAGCACAGGCCGAGGTGATCCTGGTCAACGACGACAGCCGTGACGGGACGTGGGACGTGATCACGCGGCTGGCTAAAGAGCACCCGGTGGTGCGTGGCATCAACCTGATGCGGAATTACGGCCAGCACAACGCGCTGCTGTGCGGCATCCGTGCGGCGCGCGGTGAGGTGATCGTGACCATGGACGACGACCTCCAGCACCCGCCGGAGGAGATCCCCGCGCTGCTGCGTGCCCTGGCGGACGGCCCCGACGTGGTCTACGGCACGCCGCAGCGCGAGCAGCACGGTCTGTGGCGGGATCTGGCCTCGCAGGTGACGAAGTACGCGCTGCAAAACGCGATGGGGTCCGAGGTGGCCCGCAGCGTGAGCGCCTTCCGCGCCTTCCGCACCCCGGTCCGGGAGGCGGCGGCGGACTACGAAAGCCCGTTCGTCAACATCGACGTGCTGCTGACGTGGGGCACGAAGCGCTTTGCGGCGGTCCCGGTACGGCACGAGCCGCGCACCATCGGGGTGTCCAATTACACGCTCAGGAAGCTGATCACGCACGCGCTGAACATGATGACCGGCTTCAGCACGATCCCGCTCCAGCTTGCGAGCTACATCGGCTTCGGCACGACGCTGTTCGGGCTGGCGATCCTGGTGTACGTCCTGGGCCGCTACCTGATCGAGGGCGGGAGCGTGCCCGGCTTCCCGTTCCTGGCGTCGATGATCGCGATCTTCTCCGGGGCGCAGTTGTTCGTGATCGGCATCTTCGGGGAATACCTGGCGCGCATGTACCAGCGCACGATGGACCGCCCGGCCTACACCGTGCGTGAGGTGGTCGGATCTTCCGAGGACGGGGCATGACCGATCCGGCGCTGTGCCGCTACCTGGAATGGGACTCGGACTTCTTTGGCCGCCGGATCGGGCGCATCCTCCCGCCGCGCCTGACCGCCGACGAGATGGCTCGCGCGCTGGATTGGGCGGCGGCGGAGGGCGTCGAGGGCCTGTACCTGCTGGCCGATCCGAGTCACCGCGAGACGATCCGGCTGGCGGAGGGGCACGGCTTCCGCTTCATGGACCTGCGCATGCTGTTCGAGCGCGCAGCCCTCGACCCGCCCTCCACCATTGACGAGCGGATCCGGCCCTGGGAGGCGCGCGACCTCCCGGCGCTGCGTGCCATCGCGCGGGTGAGCTACCGCGACTCGCGCTTCTACTTTGACGAGCACATCCCCGACGCCCTGTGCGACGCCCTCTACGAGACGTGGATCGAGAAAAGCTGCCACGGTTACGCCGAGCAGGTGCTGGTGGCCGATCAGGATGGGGCGGTGGGGTACATCACCTGCCACCTGCGTGACGGCGTCGGTGAGATCGGGTTGGTGGGCGTGGCGGAGGCGGCTCAGGGCCGTGGGCTTGGCCGTGCGCTGGTGCTCGCCGGGCTGGACTGGTTCGCGCGGCAGGGCGTCGAGCGGGTCACGGTCGTGACGCAGGGACGCAACCTCCCCGCGCAGCGCCTCTACCAGCGCTGCGGGTTTGCCACCTGCTCGGTCGAAATATGGTATCATCGTTGGGCTTCGCCCTAGGAGACTGAGAGCACTTCGTTCATGACGCAGATCACCATCCCGTTCAACAAGCCCGGCGTGACGGGCAACGAGCAGCGCACCATTGCCGAGGCGATCGGGAATGGCCACCTGTCCGGGGATGGGCCGTTCACCAAGCGCGTTCACGCCTACCTTGAAAGCACGCTTGGCGTGCCCAAGGCGCTGCTCACCACGAGCTGCACCCACGCGCTGGAGATGTCCGCGCTGATCCTCAACTTGCAGCCCGGCGACGAGGTGATCGTGCCGTCGTTCACCTTCGTCTCCACGGTGAACGCCTACGTGCTGCGCGGCGCGCGGCCCGTCTTTGCCGACGTGCGGCCGGATACGTTGAACCTGGACGAGTCGAAGCTGGAGGCGCTGATCACGCCGCGCACGCGGGCGATCGTGCCGGTGCATTACGCGGGCGTCGGCTGCGAGATGGACGCGATCATGGACATCGCGCGGCGGCATGGCGTCGCGGTGATCGAGGACAACGCGCACGGACTGTTCGGCAAGTACCGGGGGCAGTGGCTCGGCACCTTCGGCGCGATGGCGACGCAGAGCTTCCACGAGACGAAGAACTTCCAGTGCGGCGAGGGCGGCGCGCTGCTGATCAACGATCCGCGCTACATCGAGCGGGCCGAGATCATCCGCGAAAAAGGCACCAACCGCAGCCGCTTCTTCCGGGGCCAGGTGGACAAATACACCTGGGTTGACGTCGGCTCCAGCTACCTGCCGTCCGAGATCCTCGCCGCGTTCCTGGCCGCGCAGTTCGAGGCCCGCGACGCGATCCAGGGCGCGCGACAGCGCCTGTGGCACACCTACTATGCGGCGCTGGAGGACTGGGCCTGCGAGTTCAACGTGCGCCTGCCGGTCGTGCCGGACTACGTCGAGCAGGCGTACCACATGTTCTACATGCTGATGCCGTCGCTTGAGACGCGCCAGGGTCTGATCGCGCACCTCAAGTCACGCGGGATCCTGTCCGTGTTCCATTACCTGCCGCTGCACCTGTCGGACATGGGCCGCCGGTTCGGCGGGCAGCCCGGCGACTGCCCGGTGACGGAGGACGTCAGCGACCGCCTGATCCGCCTGCCGTTCTTCAACGCGCTGACCGAGGCCGAGCAGGCGCAGGTCATCGACGCGATCCTGGATTACGACTGGTCCCCGGCGTCCGACGGGTAGGTGAGGCGCGTGCCCTCGGCGTGGGCGAAGGGCGTCAGCTTGTGGGGCTGGGCGCGGCCCGGCCCGATGATGTCGTAGACGGGCCAGCCGCGCACGATCAGCGCATCCGCGATCAGCGAGCGATGGCAGCGCCACGGGACCGCCTCGGCGCACATGATCGCGGTTGTCCCGCGCCGGGCCACTTCCACCAATGCCGCGAGGCTTTCCTCGAACTCCGGCGTTTGCATGTAGTCCGCGAAGCCGCGAAAGCTGTCGTTGCGCCACCCCATGTTGACCGAGTCCGCCCGCGGCTTGCGCAGCCCGCCGAGGCCCGGCATGTGCGTGTAGCCGATGCCGTGCACTTCCAGGGCATCGGGCAGCATCTCGCGGTTGTAGTCGGGGTTGCGCCGCGAGCGCGGCACCGTGCGCACGTCCACGACGTGGGTGATCGCGTGCTCCTCCAGCAGCGCCAGGAACGCCGCAAGCGGGCGCGTTGAGTGGCCGATGGTGAACACCGCCGGTTGGTCCGCGCTCATGCGCCCTCCGTCACCGCCGGTACGATCGCGTCCGCCACGATGTTGAACTCGCGGATCATGCGGTTGTCGGAAAAGGTGCGCGGAACGTTTGACAGGCGTCCCGTCATGACCACCAGCAGATCCAGGTCGGGGATGACGTAGACGAACTGCCCGCCGAAGCCCACCGCCATGTGGCTCGCATAGCCCGCCTGCTCGCGCAGCCACCACAGGTAGCCGTAGCCGATGGGCGGGCGGTCGCTGGCGTCGGGCGGCACGACGAGTGAATGCTGGCGCGTCGATTCGATCACCCAGTCACGCGGGATAACCTGGCGGCCGTCCCAGGTCCCGCCGTTGAGGTACAGGTAGCCGAATTTCGCCAGGTCGCGGGCGGTTAAGGCCAGCTCCGCCCCGCCGATGGTGATGCCCTGCGGGTCCTCCGGCCAGGCGCGCCGTGTGATGCCCAGCGGCTTGAACAGGTAGAGGTCCGCGAAGTCGAGGGCGGTCATGCCGGTGGCTTTCTGGAGGATGGCCGACAGCAGTTGCGTGTCGCCGGTGCTGTAGGTATGGACCTCGCCCGGCGGATGGATCAACGGCTGCTCAAGCACGTAGCGCACCCAGTTGGGCCGGGTTGTCATCTCCACGGTGCAGCCGCCCCACTCGTTCCACTCCAGGCCGGACCGCATGCGCAGCAGGTCGCGCACCGTGATGTCGCGTTTATCCGGGTCGATGGCGGAGGTGAACATCTCCGGCAGGAAGGCGTCGAGCGGGTCGTCGAGGCTGCCGAGGTCGCCGGTGCTGAGCGCGATGCCGACCAGCGCCGACAGCACGCTCTTGGTCGCGGACTTCGTGTTTTGCAGGCGGTCGATCGCGGCGCCGCCCGTGTACCGCTCGAACAGGATGTACCCCCCGCGCACGACCAGCAGGCCCTCGATGTTCGGGTAGTCCGCCCGCAGGATACGGTCGGCCTCGGCCAGCTTGGCCGCGTCCATGCCCTGTTCCTCCGGCGGCGCCTCGCGCCAGCCCTGTGTGGGCCAGTACGGGCGCGTCGCGGCGCGTTCTTGTGCGAGTTCCCCGGCCATGACATCTCCTTGTGCTGCGTTGAATGCTACACAGACTACACAGAACATAGCCCGGTCGCCGCGTGCCGCCCATCAACGTTGCATAAGAGCGGCGCCCCGGTTGCGTAGGGCCGGGCCTCTGCGGTATGCTGGCGGTGCAGTGCCGAACGTCCACCGAGGAGGGATGTGTGCCCAGCACGCCACGTCGAGATTTTCCGCCCGATTGGCCCGCCACGCAGGAGTCGCCCCTGTTCAGGCCGCTGTCTCGCCTGGCGCTGGCGCTGACCTGCCGCTATCGCCACGAGGGGATTGAGAATTACCCGGACCCGCCCTTTATCCTGGTCGCCAATCACCTGAGCTACTTCGATATCCCGGCCATGATCCTCGCCGCGCCGCATGGCATCGTCGGGCTGGCGGCGCGCAAGTACAAAGACACCTGGATGGCGCCGCTTTTCAACCTGGGCGGGCTGATCTGGGTCACGCAGTTCAGCGCGGATCGGGGCGCGCTGCGGGCCGCGCAGCGGGTCCTCGAAGGCGGCGTACACCTCGGCATCGCGCCGGAAGGCACGCGCAGCCGGACGGGCGGGCTTGGCCCCGGCACCGACGGCGCGGCCTTCCTCGCCACGCGCACGGGTGTGCCGCTGGTCCCGGCGGGGATCATCGGCACCGAGAAGATCCTGAGGCGTCCGCGTCCGCAGGTGATCGTGCGCGTGGGTAAGCCCTTCCGCCTGCCCGAAGGCCGCGCCAAGGGCGAGCAGTTGAGCGCCTACACCGAGCGCATCATGTGCGCGATCGCGGCCATGCTGCCGGAGTCGTACCACGGTGTCTACGCGGGGAACCCGCTGATCGAGGAGATGGCGCGGATCGTGCGCTAGTTCGCGCGCTTCCAGGTCCCGCCCGCCAGCCGCCAGATGATCTGCTCCTGGCCGCCGAGTTCGGGCCGCGCCACGTCCGCGAAGGCGTAGATCTGGCTGGCGTTATCGCCGGGCTGGATCGTCACGGACCGGACTTCGAGCGTCGTGCGCGGGGCGTAGGTCGGGTCCTCGATGCGGCGGCTGACCTCTCCTACGGCGACGGTGGATTCCAGGTCGTACAGTTCAAGCAGGGCGGGGCCGCCGTCGGCCTGATCCAGCAGGCGGCGCTCGACGTCCAGCCGCCACTGGAAGAAGGGGCGCCAGTCCAGCGCGTTGAGCGTTTCGGCGGGCAGCAGGGCGAGCGGCTGGCCGGTCACGACGCTGAGCATGGCGTCGAGCGTGGCCGGGGTGGCGGTGGCGCGGGCCAGCGCGCCCGGTGCGCCGGGGCCGTATGCCGCGACCAGCGAGGCGACGAAGCCGCCCGCCGCGTTCTCCGCCTCGGAATCGGCGGTGAACTGGTCCGCGAGCCAGCGCGTAAGCTCTTGCGTGAGCCATTGCGCGTCGCTGTAGGCGGCGGGCGTGGCGTTATCCGCCGTGTGGCGCACCAGCCGTGCGGCGATCTGTTCGGCCACGGCCCGGCTGAGGTCGGGCGGCAGGGGCATGTCGGCGCGCGCCCGCTCGACCAGCGGCGAGGTGATCCGCAGCGTCCAGCCGTCATGCGCCGCCCACTCCAGCCTGGCGGGCCGTTCCGCGACGATGTCCACGCGCAGATCGGGCGGCGGCGTCAGGCAGCCCAGCAGCTCGCAGCCCCGCGCCCACCACTCCCCGACGCGCGGCGCCAGCGCCTCGGCCAACGCCTGATCCAGCGTGCGGTACGTCACGCGCGCCGGGCCGGACACGATCTCCGCCTCATCGCCCCAAAACGTCAGGTCCGCCGGGACGTGCCGCCAGCCGCGCTGGTTGTTTGGGCCGCCATCCTCGTAGTACCAGTAGAACCACGCGACGTGATACGGCACGCCGTCGATCACTTCCTCCACCACGACGCGCCCGCGCAGGTTGTCGATGGCGGTATCGCGCACGGTGCCGGGCAGCTCGACGTTATTCGTGCGCTTCAGCTCCTGGTACTCCTGAAACAGGCGGCTCTGATCCAGCATGAAGGCGTCGCTGGCGCTGCGCTGGATCGACATGAAGCTCGCGAAATCGCCCAGACGCAGCGCCGCCACCTCGATCTCGACCGTGTCTACGAGGTCCTGCCGGTACTGCTGCTCCACCTGGTCGAGCCGCCAGTAGATCGCGGCGACCCCGGCGGCCAGCAGCACGGCCAGCCCGAGGATCAGGAACACCAGCCGCCGGCGCGCCATCTGCCGCCGCCGTGCCAGTTCCGGGTCCTCGGTCGCCCGCATCTGCGTCCGTTCGGATTCGATCTGCCAGTCGAGTTTGATGCCCATATTCGGTCGCTTTGCCTCACCCTGCCGCGCCCCGTGCGGGGCGCAGCCCGCTGATTTTAACCTGCCGGGCGGGCGCGTCAAGGTTGGTTGACTCGCTCATAGACAAGATAATATAATGATAAAACTGCAATAGAGCGCCGCGGCGGAGGCCCCGCAGACCATGCAGCACCACGTCTTCCTCAGCTACAGCCGCCGTGACCTCACGCTTGCCCGCCGCCTCGCCCAAGACCTCCGTGCCGATGGGCTTCAAGTCTGGATGGACCATGAAGGGTTGGAGCCGGGCACGCCGGAGTGGGGCGCGGCCATTGGGGACGCGATCGAGAACGCGGGCTGCGTGGTGGCCGTGCTCTCCCCGGATGCCGCCACGTCGCCCTGGGTCGCGCGCGAGTTGAACCACGCCGAGAAGTTCCACATCCGCATCATCCCGATCCTGATCCGGGGCGACGAGCGCGACGCGGTGCCCTTCCTGCTGGCAACCACGCAGTGGATCGACGGGCGGCGGCACGACGGCGAGCAGGTGTCGCCGGAGGCGTTCGAGCAGCTTGTGACGGCGGTGTGCAAGCACGTGCGCTTTGAGAGCGAGTCCCTGCGCCGCAAGCGGCTCGAGCAGGAGGAGATGGCTCGGCTCGTCGCGGAAAAGGAGGGGCGGCTGCGCGCCGAGCAGGCCGAGGAGGAACGCCGCCGCCGGGAGGCCGAGGCGCAGCGGGTGGCCGAGCAGCGCCTGCGCCGCGAGCGGACCGCCAAGGCCCGGCGCAAGCTGTTGGTCCGGTTGGTTGCCGTCGGCGAGGTGCTGGCCTGGTGGGTCGTCGGGGCGCGGTGCCGCGCTGTCCTGGCTGGTCACGATGAGCCCGATGCGACCGCCGGGGGCGGGGGGCGCGTCGTCGGGCAGAGCTTCCTCAGCACGGGGCCAGACACCAGTGGATCGAACGGATCGGAACCGGATGTTGAGTCTGAGGTCGATCCGCAGCCCATTGGAGCGTACAGCCAGAACAACCCGGCTGATCATGTGCTGGTCGATGCCTTTTGCGACCAGAGCGGTATCACGCCGCCGCCGGTGCAGGCGGGGAAGTACGTGGTGTTTGCCCTGGCCTGGTTTGCGACCGAGGACAATTGGCTTGAGGATTACAAGGTCGCCTCCCGGCACCGCCTCGTGGTGGATGGTCAGGCCCGCAGTGTGCAGCCCCGTTATAGTGCCTTCGTCGACACATACCAGATCCCGCTGCGGCGCGGTATGTACATCTTCTTCCAGTATGGTGCGCTGACCCCCGGGACCCATACCGTTCAGGTCGAGACCTCCTGGGACCGGGTGATCACGGACGGGGTGTACACCTTCGGTCCAGGCACCGGGACGGTCACGGAACGCGTCAGTTGCACCTTCCGCGTGCAGTAGGCCGCGCGCCTACGGCTCGTGCAGGCCCACGTCGGCGGCCAGCACGCGGCGCAGCTCGCCGGACGCCAGCCGCACCAGCAGCGCGCCGTTATCCTCCACTCCCTCCGCGACGCCCTCATACGGCTCGCCCGCCTCGGTCTGCGGATAGACCATCACGCGCTTGCCGAGCGTGCCTAGCCGCCCGCGCCACGCCTCGAGCAGCGCCGGTTGGTCGACGCGCCGCATCCAGCTATCGACGTGCCGCAGCAGGTTGGCGAGCAGGGGGTGCCGGTCTACGGGGCGGCCCAGCTCCGCCTCGACGTTGGTCGCGATCCCTTCGAGGTCCGTCCCACGGTAGTCGCCGCGCACGTTCAGCCCGATGCCCAGGATCACCGCGTTGAGGCGGCTGCCGGTCCAGGTGGCTTCCGTCAGGATGCCGCACAGCTTGCGCCCGTGGGCCAGCACGTCGTTCGGCCACTTGAGCACGACCCCCTCCGGCAGGATCGCGGCCAGCGCCTCCGCGACGGCGACGGCGCCGACCATCGTCACGCGCTGAAGCTGTTCCGGCATGATGCGCGGCTGGAGGATCACGCTGCACAGGATGCTCGCGCCCGGCGCGGAGACCCAGGCGCGGCCCTGGCGCCCCCGGCCCTGTGTCTGCTGCTCGGCGATGACGACCGCGCCGCTGGGCAGCTCCGGCTCGTCCACCAACCAGGCGCGCGCGTCGTCCTGCGTGCTGCCGGTGACCGGGTAGAACCGGAACGGGCGCGGGCCGAGCGCCCGGCGCAGGGACTCAACGGTGAACGGATCGGGGTGCACGGCGTCCTCCTGGTGTGGGTGGGAAGGTTTGCCTTTATCCTACGCCACCGCGCGCATCTGTCAAACCGGGCGGCGGTGTAACCTGCACGTAACTGCGGCGCGGTAACGTCGGGGCAGGCGGAAGGTAGGCCGCTTGCTGCCCGCATACGCGAGCCGCTAGAATGGGATGTGTGCCTGGCCTGTTTCCTGACGCTGACGTAAAGGTAATCTGTTATGGACCCTATCCTCTGGACGCCGTGGCGTATGCCCTACCTGCGCGGGGAAGTGGAGTCGCGCGCGGAGGGCTGCATCTTCTGCGCGAAGGTGGGCGCGGACGACGACGCGGAGTACGTCGTCGCACGCAGCACGCACGTGTACGTGACGCTCAACGCCTTCCCCTACAACAACGGCCACCTGCTGATCGTGCCCTACGAGCACGTTCCCTCGATGGAGGACCTGCCTCCGGAGGCGCTGCTCGACCTGATGCAGACGCTGAATCACGCGGTCGGCGCGCTGCGGCGAGTTTACAAGCCGGAGGCGTTCAACGTGGGCGCGAACGTCGGCGCGGCGGCGGGGGCGGGGATCGCGGATCACTTCCATATGCACGTCGTCCCGCGCTGGGGGGGCGACACCAATTTTATGACGGTGACGGGGGGGACGCGCAGATCGGAAGAGCACACGTCTGAACTCCAGTCACGAGATTCCATCTC
>CAZGLU010000056.1:0-11019 GCA_964526095.1 uncultured Anaerolineaceae bacterium
GATGGAATCTCGTGACTGGAGTTCAGACGTGTGCTCTTCCGATCTGAGGCGGATGGCCGACCAGACACCCAAGCTTTCAATCGTGACGCCCTCGTTCAACCAGGCGATGTTTCTCGAAGAAACGATCCGCTCCGTGTTGGACCAGGGCTACCCAAACCTCGAATACGTCATCATCGACGGCGGCTCAACCGACGGCAGCCAGGACATCATCCGTCGCTACGAGGACCGGCTGACCTACTGGGTCAGCGAGCCGGACAACGGCCAGTACGACGCCGTGAACAAGGGCTTCGCCCACACGACGGGTGAGATCATGGCGTGGCTCAATTCCGACGATAAGTATGTGCCGTGGGCGTTCCAGGTCGTCGCGGACATCTTTACCACCTACCCGGACGTGGAATGGATCACCACGCGGCACTGCCTGTCGTGGGACCGTCGCGGGCTGGCCGTGAGCTGCTTCAGCCTGGACGGGTTCCACCGCAAGGCATTCTTTCGCGGCGAGAACCTGCCGGACCGGGGACGCTATGCCACCGACTTCATCCAGCAGGAATCGACGTTCTGGCGGCGCAGCCTGTGGGAGCGCGCGGGCGGGCAGTTGGACGCGTCGCTGAAGCTGGCCGGGGACTTCGAGCTGTGGTGCCGCTTCTACCAGCACGCGGACCTGTACGGCGTGGATACGCCCCTCGGCGGCTTTCGCTTCCACGGCGACCAGAAGACGGCCCACCAGCTTGAGGCCTACCTGGACGAAGCCATGCGCGTGCTGGAGAAGTACGGCGGGCGCTCGTACAACGCGGCGGAGTCGTGGGTCCAGGATCATATCCTGACGCGCATTCCGTTCAGGCTGCGCGGCGTGGCGGCCCGGATGAACCTGCTGCGCCGACGCCCGATCTTCAAGTTTAACCACGGGACGAACAAGTGGGAGATCAAGTACCGCATCTCGTAGGCGCGTTTCGGCGCGCGGCGGGATGAACGCCGCCCAGGCTCGCATGACGGATCACAGCGCACGCCCCTTTGACCGGCCCCTGATCTCGGTCGTGGTCTGTACGTACAACCGCGCCGCGCTGCTGGCCCAGGCGCTTGAGACGCTGGCCGCGCAGTCGCTTGACCCGGCGGCCTACGAGGTCATCGTGGTCGACAATAACTCCACGGACGACACGCGTGCGACCGTGGCCCGGTTCGAGGCGCGGTGCAACGTGCGCTACGTGCTCGAAACGGCGCAGGGGCTGTCCCATGCCCGCAACCGGGGATGGCGCGAGGCGCGCGGGCTGGTCGTCGCGTACACCGACGACGACTGCAAGCTGCCGCCGGACTGGCTGGCGACCGCGCAGCGCGTGATCGCGGCGCACGACCCGGTGGCCTTTGGCGGCCCATACTACGCCTTTTACATGACCCCCAAACCGGACTGGTTCAAGGACAGCTACGCCTCGCACACGCAGGGCGACCAGGCCCGCGCGCTGGCCGCGGACGAGTACCTCGACGGGGGGAACTTCTTCGTGCGGCGGGAGGTGCTGCGCGCGCTGGGCGGCTTCGACCCCGGCCTGGGCATGGCCGGGAAGCGCGTCGCCTATGGGGAGGAGACGGATCTGCTGAACCGCCTGCGCGCCGCCGACCCCTCCGCGCTGGTGTATTACGACCCCGACCTGTACGTGCTGCACCTCGTCAAACCCCACTTCATGCGCCTGGGCTGGGTGATGCGCCAGCGCTTCGCCGGGGGGCGCGACTGGTACCGGCTCTCGCAGGGCGCCGGGGCGTCCAGCAAGAGTAGGCGTACCGTACTGCGCGACCTGCGGCAGCTTGGGTATCATCTGGTGCAGTTCGGGCTGGACCTGCTGCGCGGCGCCCTGAGGCGCGACCGGGCGGCCTACCCGACCTTTCAGAATTACCTGTACGAGCGCGGGTTCCGCCACGTGTTCCACATGGGGGAGACCGTCCAGGCCCTCACGATGGGCCGACGTGCCGCCGGTGACTGAGGCCGGGCCGTTCGCGCTCAACGCAGGCAGGGTAAAGGAACGCGTTACCTGTGTGTGGTATCACCGGCATGATCGGCCGCATCCCGCTGGGGCAGGACGCTCGGGATCGCGTGGCGGCCATGAACGCGCGGCTCGTCCATCGCGGGCCGGACGGCGCGGGCGAGTACAACGCCGCGCACGTCGCGCTGGCGATGCGCCGCCTGAGCATCATCGACCTCGCGGGCGGCTGGCAGCCGTTGTACAGTGAGGACCGCGCGGTCGTCGTCATCGCCAACGGCGAGATCTACAACTACATCGAGCAGCGCGCCGCGCTTGAGCGCCTCGGCCACCGCTTCGCCACCGGGTCGGACTGCGAGACGATCGTCCACCTGTACGAGGAATACGGGGACGAGTGCGTGCATCACCTGCGCGGGATGTTCGCCTTCGCGCTGTGGGACGTGGATCGCCAGCGGCTGCTGCTGGCCCGCGACCGGATGGGTGAGAAGCCGCTTTACCTGTGGGAGGGTGGCGGCCGCGTGGCCTTCGCCAGCGAGTTGAAGGCGCTGCTGGCCGGGCTGCCCCATACCCCGGCCCTCGACCCCGTGGCGGTGGATCAGTACTTCCACTATGGCTACATCCCGGAGCCGCGCACGGCGCTGCAAGGGGTTCGCAAGCTGCCCGCCGGGCACACGCTGGCCGTGTGGGTCAAGCCCTGGCGCGTGCAGGAGCGCGCGTACTGGGACATGGCCGACGCGCCGCCGCTGGAGGGCGACCCGGTGGCGGACATCCGCGCCGAACTGGACGCGATCAGCGCGCTGGTGATCCGCAGCGATGTGCCGGTCGGCGTGGCGCTGAGCGGCGGCCTGGACTCGAGCGCCCTCGCGGCGCTGGCGGCCCGCCGATATCCCGGCACGCTGCACGCGTTCAGCATCGGCTATCCGGGCCGTCCGCCGAACGACGAACGCGCCGACGCCGAGGCGCTGGCCCGGCACCTGGGCCTGCCCTTCCACGATGTCGAGCTGGCGGCGGAGGACATGGTCGCGTTCCTGCCGGAGCTGCTGACCCACACCGACGACCCCATCGCGGACCCGGCGGGCTTCGGCTATTACACCCTCAGCCGCCTGGCGCGCGAGCACGGCGTCCCCGTGCTGCTCCAGGGACAGGGCGGCGACGAGTTATTTTGGGGGTACCCCTGGGTGCGGCAGGCCGCGGCGGACAGCCTGCTCAAGCAGCGCCTGTATTCGGGCGCGATGTCCGCCAGCGAGAAGTGGAACCGCGCGCTGCGCAGCGAGTGGCTGCCACCGCCGCGCGATGTCTCACCGCGCGAGTGGAAGGGCTGGCTGCGTACCATGCTGGACCGCGACGACGGGCACGAGTCGCGGGCGCGCTGGCGGCGCATCACGGACGGGCACGCCGACACGCCCGTATTTCAGGACAGCTTCATCGATTTCCGAGTCGCGCAGGCCCGGCGCGCGTGGTATTACGGCCCCGCACTGGCGGCACAGCTTGGCGAGCGCGGCGCCTACGCGCCGTTCACCGTGCCGGGGCCATGGGATGTGCCGGTGCTGATGACGAAGCTGATCAGCGCGACCTACCTGCGCGAGAACGGGATCGCCCAGGGCGACCGCCTGAGCATGGCCTCGTCGGTCGAGCTGCGCCTGCCGCTGGTCGATTACCGGCTGGTGGAGATCGTGATCGGGCATCGCAAGACGCGGTCCGACCTCGACCTGCCGCCGAAGGCGTGGCTGCGCGCGGCACTGGCGGACGTCCTGCCGGAGTGGGTCATGAACCGCCCCAAGCAGGGGTTCGCGCCGCCGACGCTCGAATGGGTGCGGGCCATGCTGGCGCGTTACGGGGATCAACTGGCCGACGGGCAGTTGGTCGCGGCGGGCATCCTCACGGCGGAAGGCGCGCGGCGGCTGGCGAACCGCGAAGGCTACAAGCAGGGCGTGATCACGATGCCGTTCAAGGCGCTGTGCCTGGAGCTGTGGACGCGCGGCGTGCTGCGCGGCGATGTCGGCGTGGCGACCGGGGCCGCAGCGGAGCGGGCCGGGGGATGAACGACCTGCCGCGCGTCTCGTTCGGCATGATCGTGCTCAACGGCGAGCCGTTCGTGCGCTACAACCTGCGCGCACTGTACCCGTTCGCCCATGAGATCATCGTGGTGGAGGGCGCGGCCCCGGCGGCGGTGGGCGTCGCTACGCCGGACGGGCACTCGCGCGACGGCACGCTGGAGACGCTGCACCGCTTCAAGGCGGAGGAAGACCCCGACGACAAGCTTCAGATCGTCACGCGCGACGGCTTCTGGACCGGCGAGAAGGACGAGATGTCCCAGGCGTACGCGGCGCGCGCGACGGGGGACTACCTGTGGCAGGTGGACAGCGACGAGTTCTACCACCCGGATGACATGCGCGCCGTGTTGGACCTGCTGCGCGCCGACCAGTCCATCACGGCGGTGTCGTTCAAGACGCGCACCTTCTGGGGCGGGTTCGAGGCGGTCACGGATGGCTACTACCTGCGCGACGGCGGGGACGAGTTCCACCGGCTGTTCAAGTGGGGGCCGGGCTACAGCTACACGACGCACCGCCCGCCGACGGTGACCGATCCGGCGGGGCGCGACCTGCGTACCCTGTGCTGGCTGGACGGGGCGGCGCTGGCAAGGCGCGGGATCGTGATGTACCACTATTCGCTGGTGTTCCCCAAGCAGGTGCTGGACAAGAGCGACTATTACGACCGCGCGGCGTGGGTCGCGCGCAGCGAGTATCGCGCCTGGGCCGAGCGGACCTTCCTGCGGCTGGAAGACCCCTTCCACGTGCACAACGTGTACACCTATCCAAGCTGGCTGGAGCGCTATCGCGGCCCGCACCCGCCGCAGATCGAGGCGCTACGGCGTGACATCGCCACGGGCGCAATCGACGTCGCGCTGCGGCCAACCGATGACATCAACCGCCTGCTGCGTTCGCCGGTTTACCGCGTGAAGCGTGCCGCGCTCAAAGCTCGCTACGACTCGCGCCCGGCCCGCGCCGCGCTGCGCCGCACGCTGGCGCTGCCCAAACGCGCGCTGCGGGCGCTGGCTCCGCGCTGAGGGCCGCCATGTCCCCCCCGAACGATCCCCTGCGCATCCTGCAAGTCAGCACCTACGACGTCGGCGGCGGGGCCGAACGGATCGCGGCGCAGCTCATGGGCTATTACCGCGCGCGCGGGCACGACGCCTGGATGGCCGTCGGGCTGAAGCGGTCGGACGACCCCGGCACGTTCCTGATCCCCAATGCGGCGCTGCGCGGGCCGTGGACGCGCTTCTGGTGGCGCGTGTATGGCTGGCTCGGCCCGTACAGCCATCGTGTGCGCGGCCTGTGGCGGGTGCGCCGGGTGGCGGAGTACCTCGCGGAGCCGGGGATCGCGCTGGACCGGCACCGGGGCATCCAGTCGATGCGCTACCCCGGCACGCGCCGCCTGCTGGACCTGCCACCCCGGCCACCAGACATCGTGCATGCGCACAACCTGCACATCGACTACTTCGACCTGCGCGAGCTGCCCCGTCTCAGCCGGGCGCGGCCCCTGCTGCTGACGCTGCACGACATGTGGCTTTTCACCGGCCACTGCGCCCACGCCCTGAACTGTGATCGCTGGCGGACGGGGTGCGGCGGCTGCCCCGACCTGGACCTGTACCCGCCCATCCGCCGCGACGCGACCGCGACCAACTGGCGGCGCAAGCGGGACATCTACGCGCGCAGCCGCTTCGCCATCGCAACGCCGAGCCGCTGGCTGATGGCCCTGGCGGAAGAGTCGATGCTGATGCCGGGCGTCAGCGAGGCGCGCGTGATCCCGAACGGCGTGGACGTGGACACCTTCCGTCCCGCGCGTGACCGGGCCGCGCTGCGGGCGGCGCTCGACCTCCCGGCGGATGCGGCGGTGCTGCTGTTCACGGCGCTGGGGGTGCGCACGAACAGGTGGAAGGATCCCCGCACGCTGGAGGCGGCGGTACGCGGGATCGCAGGCGGGGGCATGGGCCGCCCGGTAGTGTTCGTGATCCTGGGCGAGGATGCCCCAGCGGAGGACTGGGACGGGGCGGCGGTGCGCTACGTGCCCTTCCTGCGCGACCCGGCCGCCGTCGCGCGCTACTACCAGGCCGCCGATCTGTACCTGCACGCCGCGCTGGCCGACACGTTCCCGAACACGGTGCTGGAGGCGCTGGCCTGCGGCACCCCGGTCGTGGCGACGGCGGTGGGCGGTATCCCGGAGCAGGTGCGCGGCCTCGCACGCTTCGACCCGGCGCTGAACGCGAGCGGTCCCGACGAGGCGACGGGGGTCCTGGTCCCGCCGGGCGACGCGGCGGCGATGGCGGGGGCGGCGCGCGCCCTGCTGGCCGACGAATCACTGCGGCGGCAGTTGGGCGACAACGCCGCGCGAGACGTCCGCGCCCGGTTTACCCTGGCGCAGCAGGGCGAGGCGTATCTGGCATGGTACCGGGAATTGATCGAGCGGCCTCCAACTGTTCGGTGAAACCTCACCCCCCGGCCCCCTCTCCAGTCGGGGCTGGAGAGGGGGAGAAAAGGCACGTTTTGTAGGGGCGGGTTTCCAAACCCGCCCCGTTCGTCTTAAAGGGCACGGTGGGACGGGCGCTGAGGGTGGGATCGAACACGCAAAGGATCAGAATATCCCAAGTCCCCGCACCAACCGCTTCAGCGGCCTGAGCCGATCCTTCGCCCGCGCGATAAGATGGTCCCGCGCGCAGCGCAGCGCCATGCGCCGCCGTGCCGACCACGGCTCCGGCCCACGCCACTCGAACGGCGAACGCGCCAGCACGACGCATCGGCCTATCCCGCGCATGGACCCCGCCCGGTAGGCGTGCCACCAGCGATCCTCAAGGACCTCGGTGAACACCGGTTCGGGGTAGATGCCCGCCGCGCGGTTGGCGCGTTGCAGCGTGGCGAGCCACAGCGACGCGCAGCGCAGGGCGCGGGCCGTCGGCTCGACCTGCCAGCGGGCGAGCGCGCCGTGCAGCGCCATGTCGTCCTCGGAGGGCGTCACGCCGAGCCGCTCGATCTGGCGGCGCTGCACGCGGGCGGCGAACGCGAACTGCTGCGCCTGCCGCGCCGTGCCGATCTGCGTGGGATGTACGCGGTAGTGCAGCAGCACCTCCGGCACGTTGGCGAGCCGGGTATGCTGCGCGGCGCGAACCCACAGGTCGTAGTCCTGGGCGTAGGTGAAGGCCGGGTCGTAGCGCAGCCCGGCGGCCTCGAACACGTCGCGGCGGAACATCACGGTCGAATGGGGCAGCACGGTCTCGAACAGCAGGCGGCAGCGGATCCGCGCGTCGTCCGCCGGGAAGTCCCACACCTCCCCGGCCGGGTCCCCGATCGTCTCGACCCACGTCCCGCACAGGCCGACCTCCGGCTGCGCGTCGAGCAGCGCCACCTGCCGGGCGAAACGCTCCGGCAGCGCGCGGTCGTCGGCGTCCATGCGCGCGATCAGGCGGCCCCGCGCCAGGTCCAGGCCCCGGTTCAACGACTGCGTCAGGCCCAGGTTCGCGTCGTTGCGCACGACGCGCACGCGCGGATCGGCCAGCGCGCGCAGGATCGCCGGCGTGTCGTCGGTGGAGGCGTCGTCCACGATCAGGAACTCGAAGTCAGTCCAGGTCTGCGCCAGGATGCTGTCGATCGCCTCGCGCACGGTGGCCGCGCCGTTGTGTACCGCCATCAGCACGGTGATGGTCGGGGCGGGGCCGGGGGGATCCGGTTCGGACATGCGGGGTCCTCTCGTGTCAGGCTGCGCCGGATGCCTAGCATACTGCCGCCGGATCGCGGCGTCAAACGATGCGCGTGCTGCACGCGGCGGGCGCTTCGGGTTACACTAAGGCTATGGCGAACCGCAAGATCCTGCACCTCGACCTCGACGCGTTCTTCTGCTGCGTCGAAGAACAGCGCGACCCGTCGCTGCGCGGCAAAGCGTTCGCGGTGGGCGGCCAGCCCGACCAGCGCGGCGTCGTGGCGTCGTGCTCCTATGCTGCGCGGCGCTACGGCATCCACTCCGCGATGCCGATGGCCCAGGCCGTGCGCCGCTGCCCGGACCTGATCATCGTGCCGCACGACCGCAAAGCCTACAGCGCCGCCTCGCGCGAGGTCATGGCGCGGCTGCACGACCTCACGCCGCTGGTCGAGCAGCTTTCCATCGACGAGGCGTTCCTCGACGTGAGCCTGCTGCCCGACAGCGCGGAAACCATCGCGCGCCGCCTCCAGGCGACGATCAACGGCGAGCTGAAGCTGCCGTGCTCGCTCGGCGTGGCGACGAACAAGCTGGTGGCGAAGATCGCGAACAACATCGGCAAGGGCCGGGTGCGCTCCGACCAACCGCCGAACGCGATCACGGTCGTGCCGCCGGGCCAGGAGGCGGCGTTCCTGGCGCCGCTGCCGGTCAAGGAACTGTGGGGCGTCGGGCCGAAGACCGAGCAGGCGCTGGCGCGGCTCGGCATCCGCACCATCGCGGACCTCGCACGCTGGCCCGCCGACGACCTGGCGCGGCGTTTCGGCAAGCACGGCGCGAGCCTGGCGCAGCACGCGCGCGGGCTGGACGATCGCCCGGTCGAGCCGGAACAGGAGACGAAGTCGATCAGCCGCGAGACGACCTTCTCGCGCGACGTGAGCGACGGTGAGACGCTGCGCCGTGTACTGCGCAAACTGGCGGACGAGGTCGGTTGGCGGACCCGGCGCGAGGGGCTGGCGGGCACGACGGTCCGGCTCAAGCTGCGCTGGTCGGACTTCACGACGCTGACGCGGCAGGTCACGCTGGACCACCCGACCGACGCGGACGACACGATCTTCGCCCACGCCGAGGCGCTGTTCGCGCAGCACTGGCCGCGCGGCAAAGCGGTGCGCCTGATCGGCGTCGGGCTGAGCGGCTTTGAAAGCCCGCACCGCCAGCTTGGGCTGTGGGACGATCCCCGGACGGACGAACAGAAACGCCGCCTGCAGGCGACGCTGGACGAACTGCGCGAGCGCTTCGGTGATGGGGCGGTCAAGCGCGGCAGCACGTTGGACGATGACGACTGGTGAGCCGTCAGCCCGCGTGATGGTTCAACCGGCTTTCCAGGCTGGCCCGCAGGTCGGCGGGGTGCACGGCGCCCAGGTCGACTACTGCCGCGCCCGCGAAGTCCATGAAGCGCCCCAGGCCGCGCGCCAGCGCCGTCGCGAACGCCTCGTCCAACGGGACGCCGTCCTCCAGCCAGAAGCCTTTGATCAGCAGCGTGCCTGTCGCCCGGTCAAGCTTAGGATCGAGCCGCGCAACGAGCCGGTCGCGGTAGAGGATCGGCAGCGTGTAGTAGCCCCAGCGCCGCTTTTCCTGCGGCTTGTAGACCTCCCACAAATACTCGAAGCCGAACAGGGATTTGGCCCGGCCCCGCGCGCTGACGATCTCCAGCGGCGCGAGCAGGGTCATCTCGTCCGCGCTCCCCTTGATCGGTCGCCACGCGTCGGGGATGCCGCCGGCGTGCACCGTTTCGAGCAGCGGCAGGTCGGCGGCCAGCACGTAGCGACGTTCCTTCGCGTCGCCTTCGAGCGCGACCGGCGCGATCGTCCCCTTCGCCAGCAGCGCCCCGAACCGCGCGGAAGCTTCCGCCGCGTCCACCTTGCGCTCGATCGTGCCCGCATAGCTGCGGCGCCACATGCGCTCGGTCACCAGCCCCAGGCTCCGGAACGGCTCCAGCTCGAAGTACGCCTCCGCCTCCTCGACGCTCGCCGCGTGCCGGTACGCGGGCGGCGCGACGCGCTCGCGCAGGTCGTAGACGCGGTCGAAGCCCCCGCGACAGTGCGTCAACAACACCCCCGCGAGCCACAGCCGGTAGAGCGCGCTCCCCGTGACCAAGCCCGAACCGTACGTGCTGAAGCGCGGCGCGTCGCTCTTGAAGTCGCGCGTGCTTAACGGCCCGCGTTCCGTCACCTCGCGCAGAACCTGCTCCACCACGCCGGGATGCTCCGCCTCGAAGACCTGCCAGCGGCGCTCCGCTGCCTTGCGCGCCATGATCACACGCCAGTACGGCAGCTCCTCCATCGGGTGAACGACCACCGTGCCGCCCCAATCGAACAGCGCGCGGTCCGCGTACAGGGCTGCCAGCAAATCGGCGGGGCGGTAGCCCTCGATGCGCCCGTAGAGCGCGATATCGTGGCTGCGCGCGACGACGTTGAGCGGGTCGATCTGCACTACCGCGCCCGCCCGCAGCGCCTGGATCACCCCCTCCTTGCCCTGCCAGCGGCGGCCCGGATACAACCCCTGCTTGCCCAGGATGAAGCGGCGCTGCGTTTCCTTCGAGATCGAGAGCGCGGGGGATGCGTTCATAGCACGGCCACCTTTCAAAAGGGTGGATTGTGAACGGGTGTTCGGATTCTGCTAGCGGAAGTATAGCACAGGTGAGAGTGTGCGCTCAGTCCGGTGGGGCGGCCTACGCGCGTTAGCCATCCTCCACGTCATACCGCAGCACGAGCATGTCGCGCAGGGGGATGCCGTTCTCGTATATCGGCGGGGTGATGTAGTCGAAGAAATCCTTGCGTACGGAGTCCATGCGGAAGCCGCACTTCTGGTAAAAGGCGATCTGGCTCAGGCCAGAGTTGCCCGTGCCCACGACCACCGAGCGCACGCCGCGCCGCCGTGCCTCGTCCAGGATCGCAGCGATCATAGCCTTGCCATAGCCCCTGCCGCGCAGCGCCTCGCGGGTCGCGATGTACACGATCTCGCTCTCGCCCGGTTCCCAACGCACAAGCGCCGCGCCGACCGGCGCGTCACCGTCCAGCGCGAGGTACGCCACGGCGGTAGGCTCCGCGATGGCCCGCACGATCCGCTCGTCGCCTTCCTCGGCGTCGTGCAGCAGGGGTAGCAGTTGGGGGATGTCCTCGGAGGGGACGAGGTGCACAGGGGGCATCAGTCCGCTCCGATCTCTTGCGCGAACATGTCGCGTGCGTTCTCCACGTAGTCCAGCGACTGGTGGCGGAAGTAGGTGTTGTACAACTCGGCGTAGTAGCCGCCCTGCTGCATCAGCTCAGATCGGAAGAGCGTCGTGTAGGGAAAGAGTGTAGGATAGGGT
>CAZGLU010000057.1:0-10971 GCA_964526095.1 uncultured Anaerolineaceae bacterium
GGGTTTGCAAACCCGCCCCCAAAAACCGTTGCACCTATCCCTTCACCGAGCCGAGCGTGAGGCCGCTGATCAGGTACTTCGAGCTGTACAGGAACAGCGCCACGACCGGGATCGTGATCAACACCGACCCCGCCGCGTACAGGCCCCACTGCGTCTGGAAGTTGCCCACGAAATCGTTGAGGCCCAGCGGCCACGTCCGCATATCGTCGGCTTTCAGGATCACGTTCGCCACCTGGTATTCGGACCAGGCGTTCAGGAAGTTGAACAGGAAGATCACCGCCAACGCCGGCGTGGAGAGCGGCAGCACGATCCGCCAGAACGCCTCCAGGCGGCCCGCCCCGTCCACCATCGCGGCCTCCTCCAGGTCGAAGGGGATCGTGTCGTAATAGCCGCGCAGGATCCAGATCGAGAGCGGGATCGCGGTGGTGATGTACGCCAGCGCGAGGCCGAGCAGGTTGTTTTGCAGCCCCAGCCGCGACACGATGATGAAGATCGGGATCAGCAGCATGCCCGCCGGGATCATCTGCGTCGAGAGCAGGATCAGCAGCGCCGGTGAGCGCCCCGGAAAGCGCCAGCGCGAGAAGGCGTAGGCGCTGGTCGCCGCCACGATCACGCCGATCACCGCCACGACGATCGTGATCAGGAAGCTGTTCCAGATCCACAGCGTGAAGTTCTGCTCGGTGAACAGGTTGCGGTAGTTCTCCAGCGAGGCGTTCTCCGGGATCAGCGCCAGCGACGACGACAGCAGCGTCTGGGTGGGCCGCAGTGACACCGTGACCACGCGCGACACCGGGTAGACCGTGATCACGCAGTACAGGATCAGGAAGCCGTGTGCCGGGTGCGCGAGCAGGATCGCCAGCCAGGCCCCGATCAGCAGGTAGATGATGTTCATGTCCTGCACGATCATCAGGATCACGCTCAGCACCAGCACCAGAGGGATCGCGATCCCCCGGATGCGGCGCAGCCACAGCGAGAGGGGGTTTTCGTACGGTCGTTCGTCAAGGAACCGTTTTTGATACGTCTCAACGAGGGTGCTCATGACTCGTACACTCCCTTCAAAGCCCCGCTGCTCGTCACCCAAAAGCTCGCGAACAGGAACAACACCACGAAGATCACCAGGGAGAACGCCGCAGCGAACCCAAGCTGGAACTGCCCGTTTTCGCCAAAGGCGGCGTTATACAGCGCCGTGACGAGGATGTTCGTGCTCTCGTTCGGCTCGCCCTTGGTGATCAGGTAGATCACGTTGAAGTTGTTGAAGGTCCAGATCACGTCCAGCGTCACGATCGGCACGGCGACGGGCCGGATCAGCGGCACCGTCACATGGCGGAAGCGCTGCCACGCGTTCGCCCCGTCGATCTGCGCCGCCTCGTAATATTCCCCGGCGATGGATTGCAGGCCGCCGAGCAGCGTCACCATGTAGAACGGGATGCCAAGCCAGATGTTCACGAACGTCACGGCCACGAACGCGGGCAGCGGCGTATACAGCCAGTTAACCGGGTCCAGCCCAATCTGTTGCAGCAGCGCGTTCACGAAGCCGAACTGGTAGTTGAACTCGCCCTTCCACGCCAGCGCGATGATCGGTTGCGGGATCGCCCACGGCAGGATGATGATCGCCCGGTAGACGCCGCGCAGCTTCAGGTTGGGCCGGTTGAGCAGCATCGCCAGCAGCATACCGAAGATCAGGTGGAAGATCACGTTCAGCACCGTCCACGCGACCGTGGTGCGCATCAGGCGCGGGAAGGTGGAGTTCTCCGTCTGGAGCAGGCGGCCCCAGCCCGTGATCTCGCCGGTGGTCGGGTCCGTGCGGACGAACACGCGCTTGAAGTTCTGCCAGCCGTAGTCCAGGCTGTACAGCACGATGTCGCGCTGCGTCGTGATGATCTCGCGCGGGCGGCTATCCACCCACCCGACCGTGCCATCATCCAGCCGGACCTGGTAGCGCGTGAAGGTGCGCGGCTGCGGCTCGACCACGCTCACGCGCCGGTCCTCGTCCACCTCCGCCAGCACCTCGCCCACGCCGCCGATCGCGGCAAAGACCTCCGCCTCGTCGGAGGTCGTGAAGTTGGTCGCCACCTCGCCGCCGGTGTTCACCCAGCCGATCGTGCCGTCGTCCAGGCGGATGCGGCGCCACGTCACGTCCCGCGACTCGTCGCGCTCGATCAGGTGCACTTCCTCGCCCGCCGGGACCTCCCCGATCACCTCGCTGTCGCGGCTCGTTTCGCTGTACAGCGTGGCGCCGTCCGGCAGGTCGAACACCTCGATATCCGACAGGTCAGTCGGCGTGATGCCCGTCAGCCAACCCTCGGTGCCCGTCTCGGTCGCAACGTGGTACCACGTCACGTCCGTCTCGTTGTTCGTGGAGATCAGGATCAACTGCTGGCCCGCGCCGATCTCTTGCAGCACCTCGCCCTCGGTCGTCATCTCCGCGTAGAGCGGCGCCTCCGCCGACGCGCTGAAGGTCTGGATTATGCGCGTGGTCTGCTCGTCGGTGTTCACCCATCCCGTCAGGTTCTCGATGGGGTAGAACACCTGGTACCATGTCAGCGTGACCTCTTGTAGAAGCTGCGTCTCCTCGCCCTCCGGCACGCTGGCGACGACCTCACTGCCCCCCGACATCTCCTCGTGCAGTTCGGCCTCCGCGCTGGGGAAGAAGGAGCGGCTGGTGGTGATCAACTCGGCGTCCACCCACCCGGTCGTGTCGCCCTCCACGCGGACCTCATACCACTGGCTGCTGGCGCTGCGGACCTGCCGCACCTGCGTCCCCTCGGCTACGCGCTCCAGCTCGACCTCGCCGCCGACGCTGTCCTCATACAGCGCCGTGTCTTCGGTGATGAAGAAGACGTTGTTCGGCACCCAGCCGACCTGACCCGCCGCGTTCTGCACGGGCCACCAGTCGCGCTCGTCCTGCACGTCGAGGACCTCGGCCTTGTACTGGTTGAACGCCCGCACACAGAGCGGGTCCGCGCCGCACAACTGGTTGGAGGGCGTGCCGTCGTCGTTCAGACGGACCGGCTGCCCCGTATAGCGGATGTAGTTGCTGATCTTCGAGCTGCGGCCGGTGACCTGTACCTCCTCCCCGTCGTCCAACTCAAAGGCGACATCCGCCGTCTCGTTCGGCTCCACGCGGGCGGCAATGGCGGTCTGCATGGCGACCTGTGCGCCGGGAGCCGCGCGGCCTAACGAACATTCGGCGTTCGTGATGTCCGTGTTCGGGATGTAGCAGGCAAACGTCTTCAGCCGCAGATCGGAGAACGCGAGGCGCAGGTTATAGACGAACGGGTAAACGGTAAAGATCAGCAGCGCGACGGCCGCTGGCGCAACAAGTGTATAGGCGAGCGCAAACCGGCTCCGAAAAACGCGTGTAACCAATAAGTAAACCCCGACCTCAAGCACCACGGTCGCCACCAGCGTCACCAGCAGGAGGGGCAGCAGGTCCAGCAGGCGGTCCAGGGCGAGGTCCAATGTTAGCCCTTTAGCGAGCAACATCAGGGGACGCTCCTTTCCAGAAAAGACAGGCAGCGAGCAAAGACAGGCTCTACTCGCTGCCCAGAGATCCACTGCCGGATGGCCTTAGAGGCTACTCAAGCCCCTGGATGCACTCCTCGGCGAACGCCTGGGCATTGGCTGCCGCTTCTTCCGGCGTCTCCGAGCCGTTCATCACGGCCTGGTACTCCTGCTTGACGGCGTCGAACAGGCAGCGCATTTCGACGTTGACCGGCTGCGGCACACCCGTCGCCAGGGCGGCGGCGCTTTCAGCCGTCAGCGCGTCCGCGGCCACTTCCTCCAGCTCGAAAGCGGGCAGGTAGCCGGGCAGGCGACCCTGCTGGACCGTGTACTTCACGATCTGGTCGAGGTCGGTCGTGTACCACTCCAGGAACGCCTGCACCACCTCAAGCTCGTCGCCGGTCGTCGCGGTCGGGATCATCGCGTACGTGCCGGCGATCAGCGGGGCGGGCTGGCCGTCCTGGAACTTCGGGAACGGCGCGAGGCCCAGGTCATCACCGAGCGCCGCGATCATGCCCGTGTCACCGCCCAGGCTCCAGTCGCCATTGATCGTCATGGCGGCCTTGCCATCCTTGAAGAAGCCGTCCAGGCAGTCGTAGTTGCACTCGCTGGCCGTGATGCCGTACTCGAACTTGAAGTCCGAGAGGAGCTGGTAGGTGTCGATCAGGGCCTGGTTGTTCAGGTCCGGGGTGACACCATCCTCTGCGAAGCCCACGAAGGGCACGCCGTCGGGGTTGATCGCCTGCATCCAGGGGAACACCCAGAAGCTTTCCTCATGGCTGAACAGGAACGGCACGAAGCCCTCGATGTCCGCGTGCTCTTCCGCGAGCTGCTGGCTGACCTCGATCAACTCCTCGACCGTGGCCGGGGGCGTCTCGATCATCGACTTGTTGTAGATCAGCATCAGGTGGTTACCGGCGCTCAGCGGGATGCCCCAGATCTGGCCGTTCAGGTTGACGGTGTTCAGGTAGTCGTCCATCACGAACAGGTCGTCGAGCGGCTGGATGATGCCGGCCTCAACGAACGGCCCGGCCTGGTCGGCCACCGTCCACAGGAAGTGCGGCACGCCTTCGCCCGCCAGCGCGACGGTCTGAAGCTCGGTGCGGACTTCCTCAACGTCCTTGGTCTCGATCGTCAGCGTCGAACCGGGGGCGTTCTCGGCAGCCCAGGAGTCGAAGGCTCCCTGCATGTCGATCGCCTCGATGAACTCCGGCGATTCCTTCGTCCACATGATCAGGTCCACGGCGGGAAGCTGAGCCGTGCCAGGGGGGGAAGCAGGCGGATTATCGGCGGCCAGCGCGGGCACGGTGAGACCCAGGACCGTCGCTGCGAGAAGGATCCAAACGCCTAGAGACTTAATCGTCCTACGCATCCCTATCTATTCCTTTCAGTCGCGATCCTCAAAACTTGCACAAAATAGAAGTGTGGGTGCAATGACTGACTAGCGCGTTCAGCGCCCGGCAGTGGGAGCCGTCTACCATGTTTTACATCAGTTCTAACTTTTTGACAATACAGCCTGCCACCCCTAACAGAGTGGCGCTAAGAGCATCATAAGTAAACGATTTCACCGCCTGAAGCCACGCGGCCAACAGCCCGCCCACCGCCGGAGCAGGAGCAAGCGACGAAAGCATGTCCCCGCCGCGTATATAATGGTGACGCACACAGAACCCGTTGTAAGCGAGGACAGGCCCATATGGGAAGCAGGCGATGGTGGGGTTTGCTGGCGCTGGCGATGGCTGCGCTGGGGATGCTGACCGCGTGTGGCGACACGGGCGCCGAGGCGTCGCGCCTGCCCACCCTGCCGCCAACCATGACCGCGCTGCCGCCCAGCACGCCGACCGACGTCCCCCCGCCGGACCCAATCGACCTGCCCGCCGTGGACTGGGACGACGTCGAGCACTTCCGCGCCGCCATGCGCCCCGCCTTCGCGGGGGACATCGACGCCTTTGTGGACCGCAACCGCTATTACATCGAGGCCCGCCTCGCCTTCGAGGATGGCGTGGCGATCCTGCACGGCGCGGCACGCGTGCGCTACACCAATCACAGCGCCGACACGCTGAGCGAGATCGTCTTCCGGCTGTACCCCAACCTGCCCGCCCTGGGGGGCCGTATGGTGATCCACCGCGCCGAGGTGGAAGGGGCGCCCGTTGAGCCGGCACTGACCGAGCGCGACTCCGCGCTGGTGCTGCCGCTCGCGGAGGGGCTGGCGCCCGGCGCGCGCGTCGAGATGATGCTGGCCTTCAGCGTCACGGCGGAGCGCGGCATGAACGCCTCGTACGGGCAGTTCGGCTACCAGAAGGACGTCTTCTCCGGGCCGGAGTGGTACCCGGTCCTCTCCGTCTACCGGGAGGGTGAGGGCTGGTGGCTGGCCCGCCCGACGCCTGAGGGCGACGCCGTGTTCTCGGAAACGGGGCTGTACGAGGTCTACCTGACCGTGCCCGACGACTTCACCGTGGTCATGAGCGGCACGGAGATCGAGTCGTTCACCGCCGAGCCGGGCACGCTGACCTACCATTACGTCAGCGGCCCCATGCGTGACTCGATCCTGGTCGCGGGGCCGCGATTCGGCAGGCTCACCGAGATGGTGGACGACATCGCCGTGAACGTCTACTACTGGCCCGGCGACGAACCGGCGGCGGAGGCCGTCCTGCAACAGGCCGCCGACTCGATCCGCGTCTTCAACGAGGCGTTCGGACCGTACCCCTACAGCGAGTTCGACGTCGTGGAGACGTTCAACTTCACCGGCGTCGAGTACCCCGGCGTGACCGTCATCGCGGACCGCAGTTGGGTTCGGGGCGATCCGTTCCTGGAGACGACCGTCGCGCACGAAACCGCCCACCAGTGGTGGTACGGCGTGATCGGCAACAACCAGGTCGAACAGCCGTGGCTGGATGAGTCGCTGACGTCCTACTCGGAGTACATCTACACCCGCCGCGTGTACGACGAGCGCCGCGCGCAGCAGGCGCGCGAGAGCGACCAGGACGCCTATAACTTCTATCGCGGCTCCGGCGCGCCCGACCTGCCGCTCGACCTGCCCGTGACCGCCTACACCGCCAACAACTACGGCATGATCATCTACGTCAAGGGGCCGCTGTTCTACGCCGAGTTGGAGAACCTGCTGGGCCGCGAGCGCTTCCTCGACGCGCTGCGCCTGTACTACGAGCGCCACCGCTACGAGGTCGTGGAGTCGGCGGACGTGCTGCGCGCCTTCGAGGACGCGACCGGCGAGGAGCTGGACGCGATCTTTTACGAGTGGGTGGGCGAGTTCCCCGGCCTGGACCCGACCGTTATCGAGGAGATCAACGCCGCGCGCACCGGCTAGACACGCCGTCTGGCCGCCCCATCGCCTGTCGGCGCAAACCTGCTACAATCCTCGTATCCTTTCCGTTCCGAACGCAGGAGGGGCACCCCTTGGCCCAACGCTCACCCGCCGCGCCCTGGTGGAAGAACACGCGCGGCGAATACTACCTGATCGTCCAGGCGCCCCTGTTCGCCCTGATCGCGGCTGGCCCCTGGCTGATCGACGCCCGGCCCGACCTGCCGCCCCTCGCCCGCGCGGCGGCGCTGCTCCTGGGGGCCGTGCTGATCGCGGCGGGCGGCCTGCTCTCGACGGCGGGGCTGCTGCGGCTGGGCCGCAACCTGTCCGCCCTGCCGCACCCGAAAGACGACGCCGAGATGGTCGCGGCAGGCGTATACAGCCTCGTCCGCCACCCGATCTACGGCGGGCTGATCATCGCCGCCGCCGGGTGGGGCCTGTTCCACCGCAGCGTGCTGACGCTTGGGCTGGCCCTGGCGCTGTTCATCTTTTTCGACGTGAAATCCCGCCGCGAGGAGCGCTACCTCGTCCGCCGGTTCCCGGCCTATGCCCGCTACCGCACCCGCGTGCGCAAGCTGATCCCGTTCGTGTACTGAGGGACATTGCCGCGCGCTCGCTCTCCCGCTAAGATCGCACTACACCACTGGAAGGAGCTGCATCGTGGGAGAAAGCCATAAACCTGTACGGGTCCTGTTCGTCTGCCTGGGCAACATCTGCCGCTCGCCGATGGCCGAGGGCGTGTTCCGGCACCTCGTCGCGGAGGCCGGGTTGGAGGACCAGATCGAGGTCGCGTCGGCGGGCACCGACAGCTACCACGTCGGGGAGCGCACCCACCGGGGCACGCGCGAGGTCTTGCGCCGTCACGGGATCCACTTCGAGGGCACGGCGCAGCGGATCACCCCGCGTGACTTCGCGCGCTACGACTACATCCTCGCCATGGACGACGACAACCTGGCCGACCTGCGCGCCATGGCCCCGCGTGACACCCGAGCGACGATCGCGCGCCTGATGGACTTCGCGCCGGGCGCCCCGGTGCGCGAGGTGCCCGACCCGTACTACTCCAACCGCTTTGACGAGGTTTACAACCTGGTGCGCCAGGGGGCCGAGGGGCTGCTGGCCCACATCCGCCGGGAGCGAGGGTTGTAGCATGGCGATCCCGCGCGCGCTGCGTGACGCGCTCGGCGAGCAGCTTGGCGCGCCGGTCGAGGCGGCGGCGCCGGTCTACGGCGGCGACATCAACCAGGCGGCCCGCATCGAGGCGGGGGGCACACCCTACTTCGTCAAGTGGAGCGACGGGGCACCCCCGGCCATGTTCCCCGCCGAGGCATACGGGCTGCGCCTGCTGCGCGCGCCGGGCGCGATCCGGGTGCCGGAGGTCGTGGCGCAGGGGGATGCGGACGGGGACTGTCCCGCCTACCTTGTGCTGGAGTGGATCGAGACCGGCTCCCGGCGCGGCGACCGCGACGCGGCGATGGAACGCTTCGGCACGGCCCTGGCCGCCCTGCACCGCGTCGAGGCGGACGCGCACGGCCTCGACCGCGATAATTTCATCGGGCGGCTGCCCCAGCCCAACACCCCGGCGCCCAGTTGGAGCGCGTTCTACCGCGACCGGCGCATCGGCGCGCAGGTCGCCCTCGCCCGCAGGCTGGGACGGCTCCCCGCCCGCCGCGCGGACCTGTTGGAACGGCTGATGGCGCGCCTGCCGGACCTGCTCGATGACACGATCAGCCCGCCCGCGCTGCTGCATGGCGACCTGTGGGGCGGCAATTACCTGCTGGACGACGCGGGCGAGCCGGTGCTGATCGACCCGGCGGTATATTACGGGCACCGCGAGATGGACCTGGCGATGTCGGAGCTGTTCGGCGGCTTCTCGCCGCGCTTCTACGACGCCTACCACGCGGCCTACCCGATCGATCCCGACTACGAGGAGCGCCGCGCGCTGTATCAGCTCTACTATCTCCTGGTGCACCTGAACCTGTTCGGGGAGAGCTACGGCGGGCGCGTCGATTCCATCGCCGCGCGCTACGCCGGGCGCGGCTAGCCCGCCGCCCGACCGCGCTGAGTTTCAGGCGTTCGCGGATCAGGTGGACCGAAGTCCGCGCTTACCAGGGCGCCGGAAAGTCACTGAGGGCCGGTCAGGCGCGGTCGAACGCGAGGATCTGCGCGCCCCAGCCGGGCAGGTCAACCGGCAGCCCGTTCGCGGCCAGATCGTTGCCGTCGTGCGAGCCATCTACGGCGTCACCAAGCACGTCCCGCAGCGTCCATGCAGTCCCCTCCAGCCCGAAATCCGGCAGACGGACCCGCCCCTGCGACGGCCCCGGCGCGTAGTTGATCACCACGAGGCGGCGCTCGTCGCCGTGCCCCCACGTGTACGCGATCAGCCGGTCGTAAGTCGCGTTGTCCGGCGCGGAGGGCGTCACCTCGCGCAGGCACCACACGCCTTCCCGGTAGATCGGCCGGGCGGCTTCGGCCAGCAGGGCGCGGTAGAACGCCTCCAGCGCGCGGTCAGGCTCCTCGGCCGGGCGGCGGCCCAACTGCACCGGCAGCTTTACCTGCCGCCCCAGGAACTGTTCCTCATGGATCAGCGTTGCGCCGGGCAGCGTGGCGATCAGCGCGGCGGCGGGGCGGTGCCGCGCCGGTCCGAGCACCGCCTGGGCGCGCGCCTCGTCGTGGTTCTCGATCAGGCGCACCAGCCGGTCCTGGTAGCTGCGGTCCGCGAACAAATGCTGGATGACGGTATGCGCTGGGCCGGTCTTCAGCCGGTCGTACAGGCGCTTGTCGTAGGTGTAGTCGAAGCCCTGCTGCTGAAGCTCCCACTCCATGTCCCAGTACACTTCCGCGACGAACAGAAAATCCGGGTGGTCCGCCTTGACCGCCGGGATGACCTCAGCCCAGAACTCCGTCGCGGGCGGCTCCCCGGCGCGCGCACCCCACGTCCCCGCGAAGATGCGCGTGACGAGCAGCATCACCATGTCGCAGCGCACGCCGTCGCACTGGCCCGCGATGTCGCGCAGCGTCTCGACCGCGAGCGCGCGCATGGTCGGGCTGAAGGCGTTTAGCTGGGCCGTATCGGTCCACGCCGGGAAGTACGGGTCGCGCCCGCAGGCGAACAGCCGCCCGGCGCTCGCGCCCGGCCCGGTGAAGGCGCAGGCCGGGGTGGCGTTGAGTTCGTCCACCGTGCCAGGCAGGTAGGCGTCGGGGTGCTGCTCCAGCCAGGGGTGATCCCTCGCCGTGTGGTTGGGCACGAAGTCCAGCACCAGCTTCAGGCCGCGCTCGGCCAGCCGCCGCCGGATCGCCGCCAGCCCCTCCGGCCCGCCCAGGCGTTCGTCGACGATGTAGCGGCGCACGGCGTAGGGCGAGCCGACGACGTCCTCCGGCGTGAAATCGGGCAGCGCGTGACGGTACTCGCCTTGCAGCCCCGGATGTTCGAGCGCGATCCGGCGGCCCTCCGGGCTGCGCTCCCAGACGCCCATCAGCCACACTGCGTCGAACGGCCACACGGCGATGGCATCGAGCGCGGCATCCGGCACGTCCGCCAGCGTCACGCGTCGCCCGGCCTGCTCCGATAGCCCGTGAAGCCACGTCCAGGTGTTGATCTCGTAGATGAATGGGTTGTTGGGCCAGGTCGTCACGCGGGTTGCCCCCTTGAGCCGGTCGAGCGCGCGCCGTCAAGAGTAGCGGAAAACCGCCGTTTCCGCACCTGCGTGGCCCCTCATTCCCCTCCGCGCCCGGGTTAGCTGAGGTGGGCGGGCTTCCGCACGCTCAACCGAAGAATCCGGACTCCGCGATGATCTCCCGCGCGGGCACGAACGTCGCCTCGACGACCGTCTTGCCGGTGCGCCGCAGGTACGCCTGCACGGTATGGTAGCCGACTGCGTACCCTGCATAGCGCGGCACACCGGCCTGCTCAAGCCCGAAGGATGCCGCGATGTCGTCGCCAAAGATGTACCCCCGGATCCGGTCGAAGCCGGTCACGTCGAGCGCCGCGCCGATGATCGCCCGCGTCTCGTCCAGGCGGGCCGGGTCGAAGTCCGTCACGTAGAAGCCGAGCACGTCCTCGCCGTACAGCTCGGCGCTGAACGACTCCGCCAGCCCTTCCATGATCATGTACTCCCCGACGGTCGTGCTGAACGGGTTGAACGGGAACTGCG
>CAZGLU010000058.1:0-10865 GCA_964526095.1 uncultured Anaerolineaceae bacterium
CCCCACAACAACACCCTATCTACACTCTTTCCCTACACGACGCTCTTCCGATCTAACCGGATTCACGTTTTTGCGTAGTACTTGGTAGGCTGCCGAATCACCCCTCAACGGTAGAGTGTAAAGCACGTTCTGTCAATGTCAGCCCGTCACCGTCAGCCTGTTATGTCAGCCGCGACAGCCAAACGTCAGGTAAGAGGGTCCTCAGAAAACCTTACCGGGTGAGCGGGGGCTGTTATACTAAGGCTGCATTGCGAGACTCACCCATTCGATCAACCCCCGGTCGTCTGTCTTCACGACAGCCCGACGCGCATCTATCAGAGGAGTTTTGCCATGATAGGACCTGCCTTCAGCATCATCGCCATCGCCGGACTTGCCATTGCGGGCTTTGGCGTATTCCTGATCTTGCAGGCCGTCCAGCGCAATCAGCGCGCCCGCTCCGGGGTGCTGCTTACCGTCATCGGCCTGGTGATCGCCGTCGCGTTCTTCGTGCTCAACACCGGCCTGGTGGAGATCCGTGCCAACGAGGTCGGCGTAGTCTTCAACGTGCTCAACGGCAGCCTGGCCGAGACACCGCTCGGCCCCGGCCTGCACGTCATCATCCCCGGCTTGCAGGAGGTGACGATCTACTCGACCGCCCAACAGGAGTACACCATGGCCGGTCAGGTAGGGGACCCCAATTCACAAGGGGATAACGCCGTCACCGCACTGACGCAGGACGGCCAGCAGGTCCACATCGACGTGACGGTGCTGTACCGTGTGAACCCCGCCCGCGTCAATGATCTGCACCTGAGCTGGCAGGACCGCTACCAGAACGGGCTGGTGCGCCCGACCCTGCGCAACCAGGTGCGCGGCGCGCTGACACAGTTCCGCGTGGAGGAGATCTACGGCGCGGAGCACGGGCGGCTCGAAACGCAGATCGAGGACGGCGTGCGCGAACTGGTGCAGGATGCGGGCCTGGAGGTCATCAACGTCCTGATCCGCAACATCACGTTCTCGCCGGAGTATGTGGCCGCCATCGAGCAGAAGCAGGTCGCGCAGCAGCAGGCGCAGGAGGCGGAGTTCCGCGTCCAGCAGCGCGAGCAGGAAGCCGAGCAGCAGCGCGCGCTGGCGCGTGGTGAAGCGGACGCCGCCCGCATCCGGGCCGAGGGTGAAGCCGCCGCGCTTGAGCTGATCAACCGGCAGCTTTCGCAGAACCCGCTGCTGATCCAGTGGCGCTATATCGAAACCCTCAGCGACAACGTGCAGATGATCCTGTTACCGGCCGACAGCCCCTTCCTGTTCGACCTGCAAAACCTGATGGAGCAGGCGAACCTCCAGCTTCCCGCCGCGAGCACGGCGCCGCAGGCCACCCCTGAGCCGCCAGCCGAGAGCACGAATGGGGCCAGCGGCGACTGACCGCCCGCAGCACCAGCCGGAACATCACCACGAGAGGCAGCCAACTGCCTCTCGTTGTTCACCGAGCCGATCCTGAACTATTACGCGATCGACGGTGATCTGCGCTACATGCCGTTCAACAACTCGACCGCGATGCTGTACGACAATTCGGTGGCGACGCCGGCCAGGTTCACCGCGTTCGTGGTGGCGGACCTCTCCCTGGGGCCTGCTGCTGGCCATCACCGCCTGGGCGGGGCCACCTGTACGGTGGCCCTGTTGATCCTGGCGGCGCGGGGCCAAAGATAAAGGGCCTCGATTGAGGCCCTGGCTTGAAGATGATGAACGATCGATGAGATGATAAGTGCGAGATGAATGATGAGAAGCGGCGGGTTCAGGTGCGGCCTTACACAATCTTTTCGAGTTCCTGTATGACGCTATCGTAGTATTCCGCGAGCGACGAGCCGAAAAGCGCCAGGACCAACACCACCACCACCGCGATCAACACGAGCACGAGTGCGTACTCCACCAGCCCCTGCCCTTGCTGCCAGCGGCGCGCGGCAGGGGAAGCGCGCAGCCACTGCAAGAGGGCCATCTTGCGTCCTCCTTTCATCTGCGACCAACTGATCGACCAACTGATTCGTGTCCTGGTTCCATTATACTTTACTTTTCCCTGAGGACAGGCGGCCGCCAGCAAGTCGTTGTCTGGTTTTTGTTCGGTATTGTCAGGCCGCACGGACGGGAATCGCACAAATCACCATGCAAACTATGCGCACCCTCAAGAAAATAAAACCTGATAGTAAATAATCTGAATATATTGATTGACTTTCTCCCAGGAAGCTGTTACGATACCTGTAAGTCAGTGAAAAAACTACCATGCTGAGGGCGAGCCTTATGTACTCGATCTTTCCAGTGCCGGGCCACTGCCCGGTGTGCGGCGAGGCCATGAACATCACGCGGCTGCACTGCGACCAGTGCGATGTGACCGTCGAGGGGCGCTTCTCGCTGGGGCGGCTGGCGCTGCTGTCGCCGGAGCAGTTGGAGTTCGTGGAAGTGTTCCTGCGCTGCGAGGGCAAGATCACCCGAGTGGAGAAGGAGCTTGGCATCTCCTACCCCACCGTGCGCAGCCGCTTGAACGAGATCATCGAAACGATGGGCTACGAGGTACAGCACGCGCCGGATGCCTTCGACAGCGAGGCTGCCGCCGAGGCGCGGCGCCAGGTGCTGGACGACCTGGCCGCCGGGCGCATCACGTCGGAAGAAGCGATCGAGCTTCTGCGGGGCTGACCCCCTGGACCAGATGGAGGATACGACCATGACGCACACGCGCAAAGAGATCCTTGAGATGCTGTCAGCCGGTGAGATCGACGTCGATCGTGCCGCCGAGCTGTTAAACCAGGCGCGCGAATCGGGGCAGGAGGCCGCACCCGCCGCGTCTATCTCGCCTGAACCGGACCGGGAGCCGGAGCCGTCGCAGCCCGTTGACAAGGCCAAGCGCCGCTGGCTGCACATCCACGTCAGCGACCTGGAAACGGGGCGCCATCGCGTCCGGGTGAACGTGCCGCTGGGCCTGCTCCAATTCGGGATGAAGGTCGGCGCGCGGTTCACCAATGAAGTGGACGCGGACATGATGGCGGACGTCATGGAGGCGCTGCGCAGCGAGGACGTCCACGGCACGCTCGTTGAGGTCGAGGACGTGGACGATAACGAGCGTGTCCACATCTTTGTGGACTGATCGTTGCGGACTGAGCGCCATCAGGGCGCAAGGCCGGGATGGAATGGGAAGGACTGTTGGCTATGGCACGTATTGAGCGACAGGATGTGACGACCACCGTGATCGTGCAGCATGTCGGCGGCGACCTGCGCGTGCGCGGGCGTGAGGGCGCGGACCTGCTGGTGGACGGGGAGCGCCCGACCATCGAGCGGCTCGGCGAAGGGCAGCCCTACCTCGTCCGCTGCGACGGCGACTGCCGGATGGTGGTGCCGCAAAACGTGGACCTCGTCGTGCAGCAGGTGGGGGGCGACGCCCGGCTGACCGACCTCGGACAATCGCTGGAACTGGGCGCGGTCGGCGGTGACGCGGTGATCCGCAACGCGCATCACGTCCAGTTGAAGGCCGTCGGCGGCGACCTGCGCATCAAGTGGGTGGACGGCGACGTGACGATCCAGACGGTGGGCGCCGATGCAACGATCCGCGAGGTGTGCGGCGCGGTGCGCGTGGAGCGCGTCGGGGCCGACCTGTACCTGCGCAACATCGAGGGAAGCTGCATCGTCGAGCAGGTCGGGGCGGACCTGTTGCTGAACGTCGAGTTTGCGCCGGAGAACGAGTACCGCTTCCGCGTGGGCGGCGACATCCTGTGCCGCGCCCCCGCCGGGACGAGCGCGCGGTTCGTGATGCCCGCGCATATGTCGGTGGACCTGGACATCGAGGCGGGCGTGACCGAGAGCGAGGATGGCACGCAGCAGATCATCACCATCGGCGACGGCCAGACGCTCGTCCTGATCGAGGATGGCGACGGGCTGCGGCTGGTGGGCGAAGCGGAGGATTACGTGATCAACCTGGGCAGCCAGATCGAGGAGGAGATCGAGGCACGCATGTCCTCGCTGGAGGAGCAGCTCAGCCAGCACCTCAGCGGCCTGGACAAGCGTCTCCAGACGTGGACCGACCAGTTCACGCCTCAGGCGGAACGCATCGCGGAGCGGGCGCAGCGCCAGGCCGAGCGCGCCATGGAGCGCGTGCGGCGCAACCTTGAGCGGCAGCGCGGCAGCAAGCGCAAGCGTGCCTTCGGTGCGCGCAGCTTTGAATTTTCGTGGAGCGGCACGGCCGGGTCGAGCGCCGCGCCACAGCCCAAAGCCGAGCCGGTGACCGAGGCGGAGCGGCTGATGGTCCTGCGCATGTTGCAGGACGGCAAGATCTCGCTGGAAGAAGCGGAACGGCTGCTGGCCGCGCTGGACGCCCCGGACCAGGGCGTGTGATGGAGCGTGTGAGGCCGCGCTGCGCCAGTCCCCGGACCCTCCCCTGCGCAAGCGGGGTAGGCTGCGCTACAATATGAGTAGCAGTCCGCAGCATCCGATCGCCCGGCTGCCGGTGCAACAGCCGTGCGGCGGGCGCAGGTCCGAGGTGCCGCCATGGCCGTCATCACACACACGCAATCAGATGGCTTGCGCCCCGTCGAGCTACGGCGCGACCTGATGGGCATCGCTGACTTAATCGAGCTGTGTTTCGCCCCCACCCTCGACGCAGCGGGCCGCGCCGTGCTCCAGGAGATGCGCGCGATGGGCCGCGCGGGGCCGCTGGTATGGGCGCTGGGGCGCATAGGCAAGGCCGTCCCCGGCGTGATGCGGGGCTTCGTCTGGGTCGAGCATGGCCGCGTGGTAGGCAACGTGTCGCTCACCCCGGCGGGCTACGGCCAGGGCTGGGTGATCGCCAACGTGGCGGTGTCGCCGGACTACCGGCGGCGCGGGATCGCGCGGCAGTTGATGCAGGCTGCGATGGACGAGGTTGCGGCACGCGGCCGGTTCGCCCTGCTGCAAGTTGAGGCGGATAACATCTCTGCCCGCCGGTTGTACGAGAGCCTCGGCTTCGTGGAGCTACGCACCTTTACACGCTGGCGCCACGCCACGCACCACCACGTGCCCGCGCTGCCGGAGAACGCGCCCGAATTGGTGCCCCTCACCCGCGCGGAGGTGGCGGCGCTGTATGGCCTGGCCGCCAGCACGCGGCCCAATGAACGCGGCGGGCTTGGCTGGCTGCGCCCATTGGAGCAGAAGGCGTTCGACCCGTGGCAGTGGGGCGGCCTGCGGCCCTTCCTGACCGGGCGCAACGTGCGGCACTGGATCGCGCCCCGCGCGGACGGCACGCTCGACGCGGCGCTCTCCGCCGAGATGCGGCTGGGGTGCCGCACCGTGCTGATCGACGTGTTGGTGCATCCGTCGCGTCAGGGCGAGCTGGAGATGGGGCTGATCAACGGCGGCCTGCGACGCCTCGCCGCACGGCACCGGCCCATCCTGTCCGAGCACCCCGCCGACGACGAGGCGGCCAACGCGGCGTTCCGCGCGAACCATTTCGTGCCGGAGCGGTCGCTCGTACACATGCTGTGGACCGTCCCACAGCGGCGATAAGCTGAGTTAGGCGGTACTGAGTAGGGGCCTGAAGGGACTGCGAGCAAGCAATGACGACAGCCGAAGAACGGATGCGGATCCTCCAGATGATCCAGGACGGCAAGATCACCGCCGAGGAGGGCGCGAACCTGTTGCAGGCGCTGAGCAGCACGCCCAAGCCGCCGCCGACCTCACCGGCCCGCGATCCACGCCTGCTGCGGGTGCGGATCACCGACATAGCCAGCGGCAAGACCAAGGTCAACGTCAACATCCCGATGGGGCTGGTGAACGTGGGCGTCAAGCTCGGCGCGCGGTTCACGCCGTCCCACGCGGACGTGAACTACGACGAGATCATGGACGCGATCAAGAGCGGCGCCAGCGGCAAGATCGTGGACCTGGAGGACATCGAAAGCGGCGAGCACGTCGAAGTGTGGGTGGAGTAGCCGCCGCCGCACGGTCGCGTTCGCGCCACAACCCGCCCCTTGTTCCTTCCGCCGCCCACGTGCACAACCCCGGCCTGGGCTTCCCTCAGCTTTGGAATGAGTCCAGATCGATCGGCCCGCGCAGCACCGCAACCAGCAGGTCCAGCAGCGCCTGCGCGTCGCGGCGGTCGGCGGTCTCGCTCAGCGTGTGCACGTAGCGCACCGGGACGGACAGGACGCCGGTCGGCACGCCGCTGTGCGCAAGCTGGATCATGCGCCCGTCGGTGCTGCCGCCCTCCAAGACCTCGAACTGGTACGGGATGCCGCCTTCCTCCGCGCGCTGGACCAGCAGCTTCTTCACCGCCGCCGGTACGATCAGCCCCGTGTCGCGCGTCTTGATCGCCACGCCCGCGCCCAGCGCGACCGCGTTGCGCTTGCCGTGCGGCTGGTCGCCGGCGCCGGTCACGTCCAGCGCGAGGCCGAGGTGCGGCTCAACCGCATGGGACGCCGTGCGCGCCCCGCGCGAGCCGACCTCCTCCTGCACGGTGAAGACGAAGTAGACGCTGTGCGGGGTGCCCTCCGCCTTGACGCGCCGCATGGCCTCAATCTGGAGCGCGCAGCAGAGGCGGTCGTCCAGGCTCTTGCCGATCAGGCGCTCGCCGCGCGTCAACACCGTGCCCTCGAACGCCGCTGGGTCCCCGATCTGCACCTCGGCGCCCCCGTTCGTGCCCGTGCTGATATCCAGGTAAAAGCCGTCGGTCGCGGGCAGCTCGCGGCGCTTGGTGAACTGGTGCTCCACGCCCACCGTCGCCACCACGCCGTTTTCGAAGCGCACGCGCGCGCCGAGCAGCGCCGCCGGGAACAGCGACCCGATCGGGCTGAAGCGCGCGAAGCCCTGGCGGTCGATGTGGCTGACGATCAGGCCGATCTCGTCCATATGGGCGGCGGTCATCACGCGCAGGTCGCCCTGCCCGATGCGTGCGATCAGGTTGCCGAGGGGGTCTACCCACAGCTCGTCGGCCAGCGGCTCGACCTCGGCGCGGATCAGGTCGCGAACTTGGTGCTCATAGCCGGACGGGCCCCAGGCCTCGGCCAGCCGCCGGATCAATGCTTCCACAGCAGGTCCCTTTCCAGTCCAGTCGTCAGGTGCTCACAATCCAGTTTCGGCGGCGCGGCAAACGCTCCCTCTCAACGCGCCAGGACGTCCGGCGTCAGCGCCAGCAGCGCCGCGCGCACGAGGCGGCTTTGCGCCTCGAAGTCGGCCACGCTCATGACCGAGTGCGGGCCGTGCAGGTAGCGGCACGGCACGGCGACCACGACGCTCGGCACACCCGGCCCGGCCTGATGGATCGCCCCGGCGTCGGTGCCGCCCGCGTGCTGCGGCGAGCGGAACTGATAGGGGATCCCTTCGGCCTCCGCCGTGCGCGTCAGGTGGCGCACCAGACGCGGGTCGCTGATCATCGAGCGGTCCATCACGGTGATGGCGGGTCCGGCGCCCATGCGGGTGATCGTCGTCTGGTCCGGCTCGTCCGGGTCCTGGGGCAGGTCGTGGCAGGCGGTCGCCTCCAGCACGATCGCGGCGTCCGGTTGGAAGCGGTTCGCCGCGATCCGCGCGCCGCGCAGCCCGACCTCCTCCTGCACGGTGAAAGCCACGCACACGTCGAAGGGGAACCGCTCGCCCTGGACCAGCGCGATCAGCGACGCGCAGCCCGCGCGGTCGTCGAACGCCTTGCCGCGCACAGTCGGCCCCAACTCGACGAAGGCGCTGTCGAACGCGACCCGGTCGCCGGGCTTGGCCGCGCTCTGCGCCGCGTCCCGGCTCGACGCGCCGATGTCGATGCGCAGCCGCTTTTTCGGCACGGTGTTATCGTCCGTGTTGAGGTGGATCGGCGCCCAGTCGATCACGCCCGGCACCCGGTCCGGCCCGACGAGCACGCGCGTGCCGGGCAGGATGCGGTCGTCCAGGCCACCGACCTGATCGAAGCGCAGCAGCCCGTCGTTGTCGGCGCTCATAACGATCAAGCCGACCTCGTCCATGTGCGCCGCGACCATCACGCGCAGGTCGCTGGCCCCGGTCCCCCGGCGCACAGCCAGCAGGTTGCCCATCGCATCGATTTGCAGGTCGTCCACGTGCCCGCAGATGGCGTCCGCGATCAGGGCGCGCACCTCGTCTTCGGCCCCGGAAACGCCGATCGCCTCGGAAAGCTCGCGCAGCATCATGCGTCTTCGTCCTCGTCCTCGTCCGCGCAGCTCGTCATGGTGGGGGCAAGCTGCTCCAGGAAATCCGGCTCCAGCCCGGCGATAAACGCCGCTATCAGGCGCCCGGCGCGCTCCACGTCCCGCAGGTCCACGATCTCGACGGGCGTGTGCATGTTGCGGATCGGGATGCTGATCAGCGCGCTCGGCACGCCGACGCGGCTGACCTGGATCGCCCAGGCGTCGGTGCCGCTGTTGCCGGGCAGCACCTCGGTTTGAAGCTTGATCTCGTGCGCGCGGGCGGTCTGGCGCAGCGCGTCGAACAACTGGGGGTGGAAGTTCGGCCCCAGGCCGAGCGTCGGGCCGCCGCCGAGCGCGAAGCCCTCGTCGTCCCCGACGCCGGGCTGCGTGGCGAAGGTCGTGTCGATGGCGATGGCGAGGTCCGGCTCTACGGCATAGGCCGCGGTAGCCGCACCGTGGAGGCCCGTCTCCTCCTGGACGGAGGCGACCGCGACCACGTCCCACGCGTGAGACTGCCGCGCCAGCGCCTCCAGGCAAACCGTCAGCGCCGCGACGGAGGCCCGGTTATCCAGCGCCTTGCCCGCGATGCGCCGCCCCTTGAGCGCGACGGGCGGCGCGTCGAAGCTGATCACGTCGCCGGGGCGGACCAGCGCGGCGACCTCGTCGGCGGGCAGCCCCACGTCGATCCACAGGTCGTCGGCGCCGGGGTATTTCTTGCGGCTGCTGGCCAGGTGCGGCGGGGCCGCCGCGAAGACGCCCGGCAGGTCGCGCGCGGCGTGGACCACCACCGGCTGGGCGAGCAGCACGCGGTAATCGACCCCGCCGAGCGGCGCGGTGCGGATGAACCCCTCACACACCTCGGCGGCAATCAGCCCGATCTCGTCCATGTGCGCGCAGAGCATCACGCGGCGGCGCGGCTCGTCGCCCGTGCCGCGCTGCGCGGCGAGCAGGCTGCCCAGCCCGGCCACGCGGAATTCATCGACCAGCCCGGCCCACGCTTCGCGGATGGCCGCGCGGGCGGCGGCCTCGTGCCCGGCGGGGGCGGGGATCGCGCTCAGTTGTTGAACAAATTCCTTCAGGTCAAGCGGCATCGTCGCAGCGTCACTTTCAGAAGCCCAGCAGCGCCCATCAGAGCGTTTCCTGGGTCGGCGTCGGCATCAGTTCCTCCGGCGGCGGCGGATCCGTGGGAGGCGGCGGATCGGTCGGCGGCGGGGGGTCCGTCGGGGGTGGCGGATCGGTGGGGGGCGGTGGATCGGTCGGCGTAGCTGAGGGCGGCAGGGTATTCGTCGGGATCGGCGTGAGCGTCGGCGCGGCGGTCGGCGGCGGCAGCTCGGTATTGGTCGGCGTGAGGGTGAGCGTCGCGGTCGGCAGGACGAGCGGCGCGCGCGTCGGGATCTGGATCTGGACCGGCGTCGGGGCGAGATCGAAGTCGGCGCGGGTGGGCGTCGCAGTGAAAAACGGCGTGATGCTGGCCGTGACGCCGGGCGAGGCCGTCTGCCCGCTGAGCGTCGGGCGCGAGGTGCCTGAGCGCGCGCTCGGCGTGTCGGGCGCCGTGGCGAGCAGGACGGCGCCGAGGCAGTAGCAGGGCAGGGTCAGGACGATGATCGCTAACAGGACCAGGCGCGTCGTCTGCCGCTGGTCCGTCAGCCGGGAAAACGGATCAAACCCCATCATCGCCTCGCCCGCCCCCCTTCGTCACGCCAAATCCTAGCACCGGCCCTACGGGCTGTCAACGCGGCACGCGCGTGCGCGCATCCCCTCGCGCGAGAGGATGGGGCGCCCGGCTAGACCACGTCCAGCCATACGTCGGTACCGATGGTACGGGCCATGAACTGGGCGGCATGATGCGCAGGTGTGTCAAGCTGGGCCGTGACCAGGGGGCGGCGTCCCGGCGTCTGCTGCGCCGCGCGGAGGCCCTCCCAGTCGTGGCTGAAGCCCGCCACGCCCTCAAGCACCGCGACAGGGTAAAACCGCTGGCCGTCATAGAGGTGCAGCCAGACCTTCTGCCGGATGCGCTGCGGCGGCGGTTCCCCACTTGCCTCAGACACATCCTTGCGCGCGGCGCGTCCCTCGGCGCGGGCGGGCGTCTGCGACACGAGCACATGCTCCACCGCGTCGAACGGCACGCGCCAACGCGTGCGCCCCGCCAGCCCCACGCGGCAGCGTACCTCGCGCGCGTTCGTATCCAGCAGCACGTCGCAGATCGTCAGCAGGCGCCACACCTGCCGCACGCTGAGCGCGGCCAGGATGATACCCACCGCGACCCCGACCCACGGCAGCCAGGGCGGGTTCACGGCGGCAAGCCCGCTGGTTAGCGTGCCCGCGCCCAGGAACAGGAACCCCGCCGCCAGCGCCAGATACACCACCGCCCGCGCGGCCAGGCCCGCCCGCCAGCCGCCGGGCCGCCGCCACAGGTAGCCCGCCGGGGCCGCCGTGAAGCGCCAGTCCTCGAACTCGAAGGGCGGCGCCTGGGGCGTGAGGAGCGTCACGGGCTGCGGCGCATCCGACGGCTCCAGACGGTCGGTCGGCTGGATCGGCTGCGTGCGCTGCAACGTACCGTTGATGCCCTTGGGCGGCACGAGGCGGAAGGGCCGGTCGATGATCCGCGCCAACGACTGCCCGGCGATCTTAGCCTGCGTCACGGATTCGCTCGCCGGGCCGCTCGGCCAGCTCGCCAGCCCACACCAGCGCAGCTTGCCGCCATCTTCGGGCGAGATCGGAAGAGCGTCGTGTAGGGAAAGAGTGTAGGATAGG